>JAYWFP010000272.1:0-3485 GCA_043778745.1 Chloroflexota bacterium | reverse complement strand
GCCAACGATCGTGGTCGGCCCGCGTCGGCGGGGCCTGAAAATCCGTCGGACGGGGGTGGCTGACCACGCTCATAGCGGGTATTTCTTGATGTTGGCCTCGTGCTCCTTGAGCGTCGTCGCGTAGACCGTCTTCCCGTCCCCGATGGCTAGGAAGTACAGGTAGCCCGTGGCCGTATCGGGCTCGAGGGCCGCATCGATTGATGCAACTGTCGGCGACGAGATCGGACCGGGTGGCAGGCCCTGGTGCGTGTAGGTGTTGAACCCGGCAAGCTCGTCCGGCAGCTGGGCTGGGAGTGAGTCCTTCAGTCGACCCCAGAACGAGTAGAACTGCCATTTCTCGAAGTCCAACGCCCGGAGTTGGAGGGTGTCGTTGATGTAGAAGACCGTCGGATCGGAGCCGAGGAGTCCGCGCGTTTCCTTCTTCGGGCTCAGCCGGTTCTGGAAGACGCCGGCGATCAACGGTCGATCGACATCGAGGCGGGCTTCCTGTTCGACCATCGACGCCAGCACGAGCACCTGCGCCCAGGTCAGGCCTCGACTCTCTGGAACCTTCATCCGGAGGTCTCCGACGGCGTCGTGGAACTTCGTCAGCATCGCCCGGACCAGATCGTCAGCCGTCGTGACGCGTTGCTGCGGATCGCCCCGGACGTCCGTGACGAAGGTATAGGTCGCCGGGTACAGGTACCCCTCAAGCGTGGCGCCCGCGGGCAGCTCCAGCCACGGGAAGTCGGCGAGCAGTTCGGCCGGCGGCGCCGTCACTTCGTCGTAGAACGCCTTCGCGTCGACGCCGGAGGTCACGGTCTGGATCTTGGCCGTGATCTGCTCGAGGCGCAGGCCCTCGCGGAACGTCACCCTGGTCGTCTCGATCAGGACCGGGGCATTCACCAGTGCCGCCGTCACCTCGGCTGGGGTCATGTTCTTGCGCAGCAGAAACTGGCCGGCCTTCAGGTTCTGGGCCAGCCCGTCCTCGACGGCCGAGAAAAGGAATGCCCGTTCGGAGGCGATGATTCGGGCCGCCAGGAGCCGCGGCGCAATGGTGGTCGGCGTATCACCAAAGACGATGTCGAACACGATCTCGGATGCATCGTCGCTCGCCGGGCTCGTCAGGACGGGACCGAGGTCCTCACGGATGAAGTCGGCCACGAACGAGATCCGCAAGGAGCCCGGGTTGTCCCAGGCCCAGCCAACGACCGCGGCGCGGACCAGCGGCCGCATGACCGTGAGTCCCGCGACCGCGACGACGACCGCGAGGATGCCCGCAAAGAGCACGAAGCGCAGGATCCCCGGCAATCCGGATGACGGGCCGCCTTTTCGGTCGCGGCGACCGCCGGGAGGCCCGCCACGTCCATCCGAAGCGCGCCACGACGGCATATCTGCCTCGTCATAGGCACCCGGGTCCATCCGTCGCGCCTGATCCCGGGGATTGCGGCCGCCGCGAATGCTCACGTACGAGGACCTGTCGCGCGGATCACGTTCGACGACGAGGCCGTCCCAGCTTCGTTCGGACCGTCCGACAGGGTGGCGAGTTCATCTTCGAGGATGATGGCGGCGGCTTCCTGGTCCACCCGGGCACGATACCGCTCTCGCTGGGTCGGCGACGGCGGGCCACCCGATCGCCCTCGCGGCATCGGGCCGATCCGGGCTTCCGCGCGATGACTGCTCAGGCGTTCGTCCCTGAGACGAACTGGCAGGGCCAGCGCGGCGCCCATTGCTTGCGCCCAGGCGCGTGCTCCCGCGGCCATCGGACCCTCGTCCCCGTTCGCATTGAGCGGCAACCCGACAACCAGTTGATCGATCGCCTGTTCGCGAACAATGGTCGCGAGCCGGACGGCATCGTCCGCCTCCGAACGCGATCGATGGATGGTCATCAGGCCTTGCGCCGGCTCCTGACCCGGCTCGGCAATCGCCAGGCCGATCCGCCGCTCTCCCAGGTCGACGCCAAGCAGCCGGGTCACGGGGCCCCTCCCGAAGGGCTCGGTCCGGCCGACGCGCCCGAGGATCCAATCGGGGCCGACGGCGAAGGGCCGCTGCCGGTGAGTCCTTTGATCTCGAATGACACGCGACTGTCATTCGTGGGGATCGTGGTGACCCAATCCGGCCAGACCGAAATAGAGACCTGCCCGTAGGCCCCGAGGACCGTGCGGGCCTGGGGAAGCCCGAGCCCGCGGATCCGATTTCTCAGCGCGGTCGCGTCGACGATTCGTGTTTCCGTCGCCCTGACCGTCACCGGAAACGTGATCGTGGTGCCGATGATGATCGGCGCGCCGAGCGTCGGGACGATCGATCCTTCGTCGAGTAGGAAGCCAGGATCAACCGCGGACCGGATCCGCGCCTCCGCCAGCGTGGCCACCGGCTCTGGGTTCACGCCGAGCGCCGTGCCCTGCGCGGTCAGGCCAAGTGCGAATTCGGCCTGGGGAAGCGCCAGGAGGGTCGCTGGATCCACGGACGGCGTCGACGGCCCGAGGGCTCGGGTCTCGGGGAACAGCGTCGTGCCCTGGGGCACGTCGGTTGCTCCCGCGACCTGCCCGGCGAATTGGGCGGCCAGGGCAGCGTCCAGGACGCCCAACGCCGAATCGATGTCCGACTGTTGCACGATGGGGTTCTCGGTATGCGCGCCGCCGGTCGTGGGCGCGTCGTTTCTGACGAGCGTCCGCTTCGCATTCTCCTTCTCCGGCACCACCACGATCTTGCCGGCCTCCACGTTTCCGGACGTGCCGGGCCCGACCGCCTTCACGCCGACCTTGCGGGTCGACGGGATCACCACGAACTTGCCGTCGATGATCCCGATCTGCGCCGGAGGCAGGGTCACGGATCCCGTTGTCCGGAACTCGGTACCGGATTCGGTCTTGACGATCGAACCCTCCGCGATCGCGTTCGACCCACCCGTATTCAGGCTCGAGAAGGTCACCTCGCCGGTTGCGGCCGTCTCGACAACCGAGATGCCCGTGGCGGGGAAGGTTTGGATGACCTCGACATCGAACGAGACGGTCGTCGCCGGGACGAGCAAACCGATCGGGTCCGGCTGGGTGATCCCCGGTTGCGCGGTGACATTGAGCGACATCGGACCGACTGTGTCAGTACTCGAGACCAGGACGATCGTCGCGCTCGGCAGCAGCTGGAACCCGGCAACGATGGCGGCCGCGAGAAGGGCCACGAGACCGAGGAGCGCGGCGAGCCGGCGATCGCGCGTCGGGCTGGGGCCGCGTCGGCCAATCTGTGGGACCGGCGATCCGGATCGCGGAGCCGACAGGCGCGACTCGGTCGTCAGGGCGACCGTCGGGCTGTCTTCGAGCGCGCGCCCCAAGGGATCGGAGCCGGTCCGGCGCGTCGTCGTCCAGGCTCCGCCGCCACGCTCCGGAGCTGGCACCTCGGTCAGGTCATCTGGTCCGCCAGCGAGCACCGGCCCGGCTTCGAAGGCCGCCACGGACACGTGGGTCGGCAACCCAGCCGATGCGGCGAGCGCCCGCGCCGATGCGTCGGCGGTG
>JAYWFP010000271.1:0-3490 GCA_043778745.1 Chloroflexota bacterium | reverse complement strand
ATCCAGTACTGACCCGACGACTCCATCGTCACCAGGGTCACCGGCTCGGCCTGCCGGTCGAGCCAGGCGTCGAGGACGGCAAAGCCCGCTCGGCTCTGGCTCACGTGGAGGATCACCAGGTCGGCCCGAGCCTGACCATCCCGACAACGGGCCGCCACATGCGTCCGTCCCCCGATGTCGATCCCGATCGTCGTCATCTCAGGCAGCCTCCGTTCGCGGACCCCAGGGGTGTCCGCTCGCCCGGTCGACGTCAGCTGATGTATCGATCACCGGTCAAAGCCGCCGGATCCCAATCACCGTTCACGGCCGGAGGTCGGGGGCCGGACACTAGGCTCAACGGTCATCTGCCGGATACCGGCATCGGCCTCCACAACGGGTATATCAGCCGCGCCGGCGCTCGTTGGTGAACTCGAAGCCGAAGCGGCCCTTGATGCAGAGATGGCCTTCGGTGACGGACGAATCCATCGGCGAGGTGACCTTCACGATCGTGTTGTCCTGGACGTGGAGGTCGAGCACGCAGCCCACACCGCAGTACGGGCAGATGGTCTCGGTCACTGTCTGGGCGGATTCATCCCAGGTACCCTCTGCACGCATGTCGAACTCAGATTTGAACATGAGCGCACCGGTTGGGCAGACGCCGATGCAGTTGCCGCAGTAGACACAGGCGGAATCGGGGAGCGGCGTGGCCCATTCCGTCGAAATGCGGGCATCGAAACCGCGACCCGCCACCGCGATCGCGAATGTGTTCTGGGCATCCTCGCCGCAGGCCTCGACGCACTTGTAGCAGAGGATGCATTTCGCGTAGTCGCGGACGTAGAGCTCGTTGTCGACCTTCACGGGCTGGGCGACGGTCGCGGCATGCGCGGCCTCGGTGCCGGTGGGTTCGTGATGGTGCCCTGGTTGGTATCCGTCTCGAACGCCGGCCGACGACGCGGCAGCCGCCGGCCCGAACCGCGATCCGTCGGCCCCGTAGCGCTCCACCCAGCGAGCCATCTCGCCATCGGGCTGGCGGGAGCCCGCGAGTGACGTGTCAACCGACGAGCCGAGGAACTCGAGGACCAACTTGCGCGAGTGCTGAACCCGCTCTGATTCGGTCTGGATGTCCATGCCCGGCTCCACGCGTCGCGAACAGGCAGGGACCAGGACCCGCGAACCTGTCACTTCCACTACGCAGACGCGGCAAACGTTGACCGGAGCGAGGTTTTCGAGGTAGCAGAGGGTCGGCAGGTCGAGCCCCTGGGCGCGCGCCGCCTCGAGGATCGTGACCCCACTGGGGACGGAGACCTCGACGCCGTCGATCGTGATGGTCACGGGTGCCGGAGCTTCGACGGGTGGCGCCACCGGCGTGTGCGAGGCACGAGCGGGAGGAGTCGTGTAGATCGCCTCGATGGCCGGGGACATCGGCGGGGTGGGCGTGCGCATCGGGCCGGCGCCGGCGTGATGGTCAGCGCTCATAGCCCCACCAGCTCGGGTTGCCGAAATGCGGATTCGATCGCCGAACTTGCCGTCTGGCCCAGCCCGCAGATGCTGGCGTCACGCATGGCCCGACCCACTTCGGCCAGAAGCACGAGCTCCTCGTCACGAGTCCGAACGCCGGTGCGGTCCGCAAGGCGCGCCAGCAACTCCTCCTGGCGGACGGTGCCGACCCGGCAAGGCACGCATTGGCCGCACGACTCGTCCCGGAAGAAGGACGCGATCCGACGAAGCGTGCCGACCATGTCGGCGGTCTCGTCGAAGACCATCACGACTCCAGAGCCGAGCGTGGCACCGATCGCGCGCGTGCCCTCGAACGTCAGGGGCACGTCCTGCGCCTCCGGACCGACGAACACGCCCGCGGCGCCGCCGAGCAGGATCGCGCGGATGGCCCGGCCGCCGGGTACCCCACCGCCAAGATCGAGCAACTCCCGCAGCGTCGTCCCGAACGGCACCTCGTATACGCCAGGTCGGGCGACGTTTCCGGACAGGCAGAACAGCTTCGGGCCTGTGGAACCCCCCGTGCCCGTGGCCGCATACCGGGCCCCGCCGCCGATGCCATCACCGTCGCCCAGGATCAGGAGCACGTTGACCAGCGTTTCGACGTTGTTGACCGCGGTCGGCTTGTCGAACAGGCCGACCTCCACGGGGAACGGTGGCTTGTTGCGCGGCTCGCCGCGCTTGCCCTCGATCGATTCGAAGAGTGCCGTTTCCTCGCCACAGATGTAGGCGCCGGCGCCGCGGCGCAGTTCGATGTCGAAGGCCCAGCCTGAACTGGAGACATCGTCGCCGAGCAGTTTCGCCTCGCGAGCCGAGTCGATCGCACCGAGCAGGCGCGTCTCCGCAAGTGGGTACTCACCGCGGAGGTAGATGAACCCGCGCGATGCGCCTGTCGCGAATCCTTCGATCGTCATGGCCTCGATGACCGCAAACGGATCGGCTTCGAGCAGCACGCGGTCCTTGAACGTGCCGGGCTCCGACTCGTCGGCGTTGCAGACGACATAGTGCGGCTGGGCGGGCTGGCTCGCGACCGCGGCCCACTTGCGACCGGTGGGAAACGCCGCGCCGCCACGTCCGACGAGCTTCGCGTCCGCGACCTCGCGAGTGGACGCTTCGGCGCCCATGGCCATGGCGTTGGCCAGTGCGCGGTAGCCGCCGTGGGTTCGGTAGTCGGCCAGGGATGTCGGATCAACCGTGCCGATGCGGGCAAGCAGTTGGAGTTCCGGACCACCAGCCTGGGGAACGGAGGCTCGCGCGGCGGCGATGTCGGTCGAGGGACTCGCCGCCCCCGATCCGGCCAGTGCAGCCTCGAGGGCCCCGACGATCCCGACCGCATCGATCGGCGCGTGCTCGGCCCTGATCGGTGTCACGCCGGCCACCGTCAGAAGGGCCGCGGGAGCGAGCTCGCATCGACCCAGGCACGGGCTCCGCAGCCAGGTCATGGTTCCATCCCGGGCCGGTGCGCCAGCCGGACCCAGGGACCGGGTGAGGTCGTCGCAGATGTCCTCGGCCCCGGCCAGGCGGCACGCGATATCGTCACAGACATGTGCTGCTGCCGAGGCACGGGGCTGTGTGGTGAACAGGGCGTAGAACGTGGCGACGCCGTAGGCCTCGGCCGGCGGCACCGACAGGCGCTTGCAGACGTAGTTCAGTCCCGGCTGGGTGATCTGACCCACGCGATCCTGAAGCGCGTGCAGGGCAGGGAGCAGGAGGTCTCGCCGACTTCGCGAGGCGTGGCCGCCGCGCGCCACATGCCCATCGAGGCCGGAGTCCCGGTCGCCTCCGGACCAGCCGGATTCCGCGGGCCCGATCACCGCATCCACGGCGGCGCGCTCAGCCGGCAGGGCGAGGGGTCCGATGACGTGGAGATCCATTGCGATCGAGTGTAGCCTCGGGTGCGATCCCGCGCGGCGTTTGTCCCGGGAATCGAACGACCCCCGGACAAGCCGGGGGTCGACGGGCTGAAAGCCTGGCAGTTATGCCGGACTAGCCAGCCTGGACGTTCGTAGCACGCGGG
>JAYWFP010000270.1:0-3514 GCA_043778745.1 Chloroflexota bacterium | reverse complement strand
CGCGGGCAAGGCGCGAACGTCGATCGCCTCGAGATCAGCGAGGCCGACCAGCCCACGCACCGTCGATCCACTGGTGAAGAGCACCATCCGCAACGGGCCGTCGAGGGCCTTGGCGAGCAATCCGACCGACGAGGCCGGTGCCTCGATCGTCGTGTACCCGAGCACGTCCTCGACCGCGGCGCCGCGATAACCGAGGATCGCGGGGGCCCGATCGTCGGCGAGGTTGCCCCGCACGAGCAGGACGCGATCGCCCGGAACCACCGGCAGTTCCTTGGCCAGCCCGGGAGCCGTGCTGACCGAAGGTTGGAAGGCCACGTCGACGCCCTCTCGTTCAAGGACCTGGCGCGTGGTGTCTCCAATCACGGCCCAGCGTGTCGCCTCGAACGGGACGAAGACGCGTTCGGCGGCGCTCAGGACGCTGAGGGCTCCGTTCGTGCTTGTCACGACGACCCAGTCATACGATCCGATTCTCCGGATCGCCTGATCCAGCGCTCCGCCGCCCGGGGCCAGCTCGACGTCGATTGTCGGCACCGGAACGGCCTCGAGACCGGCCGCCTCGAGGCTTGCGATGAGCTGGTCGGACTGCCCGGTCGCCCTCGTGACGAGGACCCGCGGCCGGTCGGCGGCGCCCGTCATGACGGCACCGCGGCTCGACGACCCTGGGTGGCTGAGCGCAGCGAAGTCGCGAGCTCGCGCGCAAGTTCCGGCGCGTGACTGGCGCGCCCCCGAACCTGCCCGAACTGGACATCGCTCCCGTCCGTGGCGACGTAGCCGCCGAACAGGTCGACGACCGTCCCGCTGAGCTCCGCGTGCGCACCGATCGGCGCACGGCATCCGCCGCCCGAGGCGGTAAGGAAGGCCCGTTCGGTCTCGACGACGAGGCGCGTGTCGGGATCATCGACAGCTCGGACGAGGTCAATCGTCTCCTCGTCGTCAGACCGGACCTGGACGGCCAGCGCACCCTGTCCGGCTGCCGGCGGCAGGATTCGCGGATCGAACCGCTCGGCGATACGATCGGCCAGGCCGAGGCGGTCAAGCCCGGCGCAGGCCAGGATCAGGGCCTCGGCCTCACCGTCGTCGAGTCGTCGAAGGCGCGTGTCGACGTTGCCATGAAGCGGTCGAACGTCGAGATCGGGCCGATGAGCCAGGAGGAATCCAGTCCGTCGCGGACTATCGGTCCCGATTCGCGCGCCCGAAGGGAGGTCGTCGAGCCCTGGGCCGAAGCCAGCCCGCACGACCAGCGCGTCCCGAGGGTCCGCCCGGGTCAGGTAGGCCGCGATGACGAGCCGCGGATCGACGTCCGTCGGCACATCCTTGGCGCTGTGGACCGCGACATCCACGCTGCCTTCCAGAAGCGCCTCCTCGATCGCCAGTACGAAGGCGCCCTCACCCCAGGCGGTATCCGGACTGCGAAGATCGCCGGCCGTCTCGACGATCACCGTGGTGGCCCGCACGCCGGCCGCCGCAAGCGCCCGGATCACGAGGCCGGTCTGGGCCCGCGCCAGAGCGCTCCCGCGGGTCCCGATTCGAAGGTCGATGGTCCTCACGAAACGTCCTCGGAGTCGATATTGACTGCTGAAGAGTTCAGCCCACGTCCTCGGCGCACCATTTCGAGGCTGTGGCCGGTCATCGTCGCCACGAGGAGCTGGTCCATCGCGCGCTCTGCGGTGCCGAGCAGCTCCGTTGCTTCGCTGACGTCAAATCCGCGTCGGCGGGCGGTCGCGGCAAGCTCCTGATGGAACGGCGACCTGAACCGCAGGAAGCCCTCCACGGTCTGGCTGAGCGACAACCCGGCGCCCGCGGCCTTGCGTCCATATTCGGCACCGCTCGATGCCGCTTCGCGAAGGAGCTCTCCTGCCGTGTCGGGATCCGGAGTATCGAGATAGAGCAGCAGACGTGCCGCAAGGATCTGTCCATGCGCCCGGAACATCTGCCGCTGGTCGTGCGTCAGCGTGAGGATCCACGGCAACGCGGTCTCGGCATTGCGACTGGTTCGCCGATAACTGCGCGACAGTTTCGCTGTCGTCAGGCCGGCGCTGCCAAGTGAGGGGCGCGCAGATCGCTCCGAAGGAAGCAGCCGCTCCAACGCAGCGCGGGAAAATCGTCGATGACCGCCGGGCGTCGTGAAGACCTTCAGGCGACCCGCGTCGCCCCATCGTCGAACGGTCGCGGGCGAGACACCGAGGACCCGTCCGGCCTCGGAAAGGCTGATCCAGTCAATGTTCCGGGACGCCGATCGTGGCACGCAATCTACCTAAATCTATGTAAATAGGCGATATCTCACAGACGATACCACAGCGGTCGCCAGTCCGGGATCACGGATCGAGCCCTTCACGGCGGGATGTGCCCATGCCCCCTGAGCCGTTCCTCAGGTCGGGTCGGCGGACGGCTCATGCGGTGGCGCCGGTTTCGCCAGACCGGCAACAACCGCAACATTGGGCAGGGTGAGGAGAATCGAGGGAGCGGCGATCACCTTCCAGGAACGGCTGCCACCACCAAGCACGATTCTTGGCCGGTCCATGACCGCCGAATCCACGAGGACACGCAAATGGTCCGGCAAGCCGAAGACCGTGACGCCGCCGATCTCGTGGCCCGTGATCGCGCGGGTCTCCTCGGGCGGGGCGAATGAGGCCTTGCGGGTGCCGAGTTGGTCCCGAACCGCCCGGTTCACGTCGAGCCGGTGGGTCGCAAGGACGACGCAGGCAGCGAAGACGGGCGGATTGGACTTGCCGATGACCACGATGGTGTTGGCACTGTCGGCGAGGGCAAAGCCGTAGGCCGCACAGAAGGCGGCGGTATCGGCGAGCGCCGGATCGCACGGGAAGAGCTCGTACTCGCCGCGGCCGGCGAGGGCGGCCTCCAGGGCCGTGCGTTCGATGTCGGCGTCCATGCCTTGAACGGTACGCGACGCCGAACCGTTGCGTCGGTGCCGGTGCCCTGCCACGATGCGGTCATTGTGGCGCACGAACGGAGGCAGGCGGTGATGGAAACCGGCACGGGGCTCAAGTCGATCGGCCAGATCCTCGTGCCCGTCAGCGACGTCGATCGAGCGGTTTCGTTCTACGAAGGGATCCTCGGGCTGCCTGTCCTGATGCGGTTCCCGGGGATCGCGTTCATGGATGCCCACGGCATCCGCCTCTACCTCGCAACCGTGCCCGAGGTCGACTTCCGGGGCCGGTCCACCATCTATTTCTGGGTCGACGACGTCAGCGCGTCGTTCGATCGGTTCGTGGAGCTTGGTGCGACGGCGCGGCAGCGGCCGCACATCGCCCACAGCGCCCCCGACTACGACTTGTGGATGGCGTTCGTGACCGATCCGGACGGCAACCACGTTGGGATCATGCGAGAGGCGCCGCACGGGCTCCAGGCCGGTTGACCCGGAGCGAGCCGGCGCACTCAGCCGTGCTCACGACTGGGCCGGCGCCGTTGACCCGGCGAAACGCAACTCCTGCACGATCCGGTCCGGGGCGGCTGGGCGCCTATGCCTCGGATCAACGGGCCGGACCTTCGGCGC
>JAYWFP010000269.1:0-3514 GCA_043778745.1 Chloroflexota bacterium | reverse complement strand
CGATAGATGATGATCGACTCGGCAGCCTGCTCGACCGCGGAGGCGAGGCGCGCCCGTTCTTCATCGGCCGCCACCTGGTCGGTGATGTCGGTGGATGTCCCGATGAGGCCGGTCGCCAGGCTCGTGACCTTGTCCACCACATGGGTGCCGGCCTCGCGGATGAGTCGGACGGAGCCATCGGGCCGGACAATCCGGTAGGTCGTCTCATACGGCGGCGCCGCAACGTCAGAGCCGCGGTCGGACGCGGCCAGAGCGTCGCGATCGTCCGGGTGGACGAAACGGAGGAATGCTGCCTCCGTCCCGTCGAACGTGCCCGGCTCGATCCCGAAGATCCGATGGTGCTCGTCCGACCAGGTGACAAGGTCGGTGACGATGTCCCATTCCCAGCTGCCGACGCCGGCAATCCGCTGCGCAGTCGCCATCCGCTCCTCGTTCCGCCTGACGGCCGCGACGGATGCCTCGAGAACGCGGGTTTGTCGCAGGTGGCGGACAGCGATGGCAGCGTGTGCCGCGAAGAGCTCGGCAAGGCGCTCGTCGAGCACGCTGAATTCGGGAGCGCCGATCTTCTCCGTCAGGTAGAGCTGGCCGTACGTCTCGTCGTCAACGTGGATCCGCGTGCCGAGGAATGAGTGCATCGGCGGATGGCCGTCGGGGAACCCGATGGATCGTGGATCCGCCGAGATCTCGGCGAGGCGAAGGGTTCGGTCCTCGGTCATCATCGCGCCGAGCAGGCCATGGCCCTCCGGTTCGCGGCCGATGCGCTCGACCTGCTCCGGGCTGAATCCTTCCGTGATGAACCGCGTGATCCGGCCGTCCTCCACAACGCCGAGCGCGACGTACCTGGTTCCGATCAGGCGCCGGGCAGCCCGGATCGTTTCGACGAGCAGCGTCTCCTCGTCCTGACCCGCGAGGCCGAGCGCCGACGCAATCAGTTGCTCGATGGTCCGGACCTGATCGGTGAGGTCGCGCATTGTCGTAACCAGCCATTGCGCCCCGTCCGGGACGGTGGTGGCAATCTCGACGCTGACGTCGAGCAGCAGGTCCGTGCCGTCGGAGCGAACGGCGGGAAATGCCCCATCGAGGCGACCGCGCAAGCGGATGAGATCGATGAGAAGCGGGACCCGCGGCAGGAATTCCGTCGGGAGGATGAGCTCCACGGATCGGCCAAGGAGCGACGGAGCGTCACGGCCGAAGAGATCCGCCGCCGCCTGATTCACGCATTCGATCCTCGCCGACAGGTCCGTGACCATCATCGGCGTCGCAACGAGTTCGATCGCCCTGGCAATCTCGGCAATCGTGCTGCGCGGCTGGGGGGTATCGGCATGCCCGACCTCGCGCGCGGCCTCGTCGGCAACGCCACGGTCGGCAACGCCACGCTCGTGGTCAGCAACGCCACGCTCGTGTGTGGCCGGATCCGTGCGTCGATCGCCCGTCGGCATCAGCTCGACATCGACGGCGCGACGGCCCGCATCGGCCCTGAATCGGCCGGACAGAGGTGGCGACCGGAGATCCGGAGGGGGCCCGGATCGGTCGACATGACAGCCTCTCTTGCTCTGACGCGCGCCAGGAAGTTCAGCATACGCTTCAGCGGCAAGGACCTAGCGCCCAAGCACGCGTTCCATGCGCCGATCCGGGACGAGCCACAGAGCAACAACGCCCGCATACATCACGAGGCCCAGGATCGGCACCCAGAGCGCGACTGGCGTCGCGATCACGTAGATCACGACTGAGGCAATTCCTTTGACGTCTCGGCCAAGGGCTTCGGCGAGAGAGGGTGGCTGCCCCGGCACGCGCACAAGGGCGCGGGAAAGGAGGAAGTAGGCAAACCCAGCGAGCAGTTGAAGGACCCCATACATCGCCGTCGGGACGGGCGCGAACGCGTTTTCGCCCATCCACGCGGTGCCGAACGGAAACAGCGACAGCCAGAACAGGAGATGGAGGTTGGCCCACAGGACGCGGCCATCGGTCACCTTGGCGGCGTGGAGCAGATGGTGGTGGTTGTTCCAGTACGTCCCCAGCAGGGCGAAGCTCAGGATGTAGCTGAGAAAGACCGGCCAGAGCTGCCCGAGCGCGTCAACGGTCGCCACGTGCGGCACCTTGAGCTCGAGCACCATGATCGTGATGATGATCGCGAGGACACCGTCGCTGAACGCCTCGAGTCGACCCTTGGGCATCTGGCGCTTCCTCCGCTTCGAGAGCGCATTGTCACGGATTCCGACGCGCTGCGTTGACCACCCAGGACTGTGGCCGACCACGTAGCTGGCGCATGTTTCCCCAGTTGGCGTCGGCGCTCAATTGCATCCACAAGCGAGCGATACCGGGCCTCGGCTCTGATCTTCATGCGCTTCAGATGGACGATGACGGCTACATGGTCAATCTGCATACAAACCTGTACACAGGCGCTGGGTCTGGGGATCCCGCGGCGGTGACTACGCTTCGCGCCGCACGGTCGGAACGTGACGGGCTGGACACTCGCTCCGAATCGGGCCGAATCCACGGCCTGAGCGAGGTCCCTGTGCTCAGGGCGCCCATGCAGTCGACACGGCGGTCGACAGCGGGGAGATCAACGCGCGGATCGCCCACGCGCGGAGAGCGGGGCGTGCGGAGAGCGCCGCGAACCGCCGATCCCATCACGCGCGTGGCGCCGGAGAGCGCCGCGAACCGCCGATCCCATCACGCGCAACCGGGGCGTGCGGAGCCGGCCGCCGCGCGCCACCATGGTGGCCACAGGTCGGCAGGCCTTACCCGAGGAGGCGCATGCGTCCCACGATCCGAGTCCTGGAGCCACAACTCATCGAGCGAATCCTCGATGAGGCGATGCGCGTGCTCGCCACGACCGGGATGGAGATCCGCGGTTCCGAGATGCGGCGGCGGCTTCAGGCGGCCGGGCTGCCGATGGACGCGACGGGCGCGCGGGTGCTGTTTCCTCGCGAAATCGTGGCAGGGGCGATCGCAACGGCGCCCAAAGCATTCACCCTGTTCGACCGCGATGGCAACCCCCATGCCGACCTGGGCGGTGATCGCGTTCATTTCGTGCCGGGCTCATCAGGGCTCAAGGTCATGGACCATCGGACCGGCGAAGTGCGCCTCGCCAACACGACCGACTTCGTCGAGTACATCCGGCTTGCCGACGGGCTCTCGAACATCGCCTATCTGGCGACCGCCTTTTCGACCAACGATGACATCGAGGCGAATGTGTCCGATGCCTGGCGGCTCCGGCTATCCCTGACGAACTCGAAGAAGCCGATCGTGTCCGGCGCCTTCACCGAGCACGGCGTCGAGCGCATGGTCGAGATGCAGCAATTGTTCCGGCGGGATCGCGCCGATCTGGTCGCCCGCCCAATGGCCATCTTCACGATCACCGCCAGCGGCAATTTCCGGTACAGCGAGGATTCGTGCCAGAACCTCATCGACTGCGTGGAGGCCGGGATCCCGGTCGAGATCGTGCCGGTAACGCTCCAGGGGCTCATCGCCCCAGTCACGACCGTGGGTGCGACGGTCTTCCACGCGATCG
>JAYWFP010000268.1:0-3523 GCA_043778745.1 Chloroflexota bacterium | reverse complement strand
GCGCGGGCGTAGGCGCGGGCGTAGGCACCGGTCCTCCGCCGAGGATGCTCAGGAAGGCATTGCCGTACTGGGTCGTGCCTTCCACGCCGGTGCCCTCGCCCCATTCGTTGAAGGTCGTGATGAGCTGCCAGGGTTCTCCGGACGCCTTCATCGCCGCCACGTTGCCGGCCCAGCGGGTCAGATCGCGGGCGAGGACGGGGTTGGTATCGGTCCGCTTCCAGAAGCCGGGACTGATGGCGTAACTGAATCCCGACTGATGGTCGGCGGCCTTTGCCGGGGAGTATTGGTGCCACGACTCCGGCTGGTTGGCGCAGGTCTTGAAGCCGGGAAACACCTTGAGCACCACGTAGAAGCCAACGGTATTGGCCGCGCTCCAGCGGTCGGCCATCCCGCATCCATCGCCGCCGCTCGAGTAGACGAAGATGACCGGCTTCCCGGCAACCCGCAGGAACGCCTTGTCCGTCGCGTAATGGTTGGCGATGTAGGACAGGTCAGCCCGGATCGCGGCCGCCGTCGGATTGCCGTACGCCTCCGCCTCGTAGTAAAGGGACCAGCGGAACGTCCCCGCGGCCGCCAGCAGGGCGGGCACCCGGGTATCGGTCAGGCTTCCCGGGCCCCACCAGCTGGAGATGCCGGCCTCGATCCCGACGGCCTGCATGGCGGCGATCTGGCCCGTGATCGCAGTTTTGGTCCCGTAGTAGCCGATGCTGGGCGTGAACCAGCTGAACGGGTTGTAGCCCTGTTGCTTCCAGGCTTCGGCAAACCACGGGTAGTAGAACGCGGCCATGATCGGGAAGCGCAGGGAGGTGCCACCCGGGCCAACCGTCGGGCCCGGCGTTGCGCCTGGGTTGGTCGGGCGTAACGTGGACCCAGCCGACGGCCGGGCCGACGGTCCCGTCGAGGGCGCCGTTGACCCGCCGCCCGAAGGGGATGGCCCGCCCGAACCGCTCGGCCCGCCCGAACCTTCGAACGATGGCCCGTTCGAGCCAGCCAGCGACGGTGCGCCGGATGGCATGCCGTCCGACGCAGTCCCGGAGGCGTTGGACGGGGAACCCGAGCCGGTCGCGATCGACGGGCTCTCGGTTGGCGAGGGCGGGCCCGATGAGATCTGGTTGAAGGCAAGGATGACGACCACCGAAACGCCGACAAGCGCCAGGCCACGCATCGCGAACCTGCGCATTCCCGGGTCGGTCAATCGCGGCACGACATGGCACCTCGCAGGCGGGATCTCGATGATGACCGTCGTTGACGCCGATGGTCGGTGGTTCCAGTCTGCCCCGCGCGAGGCAATCCCGCCGCCGGCGAACCCCGATTCCGGCCACGGGAACCGGCGATTCTGGTGCGGCTGCGCACCATTTCATTAAATGCCGCCATGGGATCGGCAAGGCTCGGCGCGCTACGCTGCCAGCTCTGGCACTCTAGGTGGACAAAGGGGGGAACCACGAACCGCAGTCTTCAACCTCGTGGCCGGCTGGTCGCAGCTTCCGTCGCCGCCATCCTGATGGTGATGACCGCCGGCGGCTTGTCTCCGCTTGTCCAGCGGGTCCAGGCGACCTCGCACTGCACGACGACGATTGCCCCGAGCACGCTGTACACCGTCACGGCCTGTATCACGGTCCCGACGAGCGGAGCGACCCTCGTTGGGAAGGGCACAGTGACGGCAACGTTCACCTACACCGGGACGCCCCCCTCTTCGCCGGTGCAGCGCGCCGTGTTCTACCTCGGTGGCGCCGATCTTCTGACCGACTTCTCCTCGCCGTATAGCTTCACCCTCGACTCGAACCGCTTCGCCGACGTCATAGACGCGAACCTGGAGGTCGAAGCGGTGATGCGCGACGGCTTCACCACGTCGCGCGCCTCGATCCCCGTCACGCTGAGCAATGGGAACTTGAGTCCGCCCATCAATACCAATACCTTCACGCCCTCGACGAACGGCTGGTCGGGGAGTGGCCCGATCCTCGTGGCTGCGACCGGCGACGGCGCAAGCGGGGAGCCCGACGCGACGAGCGTCACGAATCGGATCGCCGGCTGGAACCCGGACCTCGTGCTCTATCTCGGGGACGTCTACGAAACGGGCACGCCCATGGAGTTCGACAACTGGTACGGCGGGCCGAGCGTCGACTACGGACGCTTCCGGGACATCACGAACCCGGCGGTCGGCAACCACGAGTACATCGGTACCACCGCCCCTGGCTACGACTACTACTGGGACAACGTGCCCCACTACTACAGCTACACCATCGGATCGTGGCACTTCATCAGCCTCGATTCCACGGGAACCGGGCAGTTCAACCAGACGACGCTCGGATCGGCGCAGGTCACGTGGCTCGCCAATGACCTCGCGGGCGACACGTCGACCTGCACCCTCGCGTACTTCCATCACCCCGTGTACAGCATCGGTCCCCAGGGCAACACCACCCGCATGAACACGATCTGGTCGATGCTCGCCGATGCCGGAGTCGACATCGTGCTCACCGGCCACGACCACGACTACCAGCGCTGGAGGCCGCTCAACGGGACCGGGACGCCAGCCACGCTCGGCGTCACCGAGTTCGTCGTCGGGACCGGCGGCCACGGAATCCAGGCGTTCGCGACAACTGACTCTCGGTTTGCCAAGGGAGCTGACAAGACGCCGTACGCGCTCGGCGCCCTCCAGCTATCGCTCGTCGCCGGAAGCGCCGACTACCAGTTCATCAACGCTGCGGGACTTCCCCTCGATTCCGGAAACGTCTCGTGCGGCACCGTGCCGGGGATCCCGACGGGCGCCATCGCGACCGCGGGCAGTACCCAGGCCTCGGTGTCCTGGACGGCGCCGACCGACATGGGTGGCAGCCCGATCACCGGTTATACGGTCGAGAGTTCGCCCGGCAACAAGACATGCACCAAATCCGCTGCCCCCCTCAACTGCACCGTGATCGGTCTCACCAACGGGACCTCGTACACGTTCACCGTGACCGCCACCAACGGGCTCGGGTCCGGTTCACCGTCCAGCCCGTCGAACTCTGTGATCCCCGCCACGGTGCCAGGAGCGCCGACCGGAGCCCTCGGAAGGTCTCGTGATGCGGCTGTCCTGGTTTCGTGGGCGGCCCCGTCCTCGAACGGCGGCAAGCCGATCACTGGCTACATGGTGACCAGTGCCCCCGGTGGGAAGACGTGTACGACGTCCGGTGGACTGAGCTGCCTCGTCGGCGGCCTCACCAACGGCACCAGCTACACGTTCACGGTCAAAGCCACGAATGCCGTCGGCACGGGTCCGCCGTCGAGTGCGTCGAGCCCGGTGGTGCCGGCGCCGCTGGTCGTCCGCTACGCCGGTGCCGATCGGTTCGCCACCGCAGCCGCGATCAGCGCCAACACCTTCAGCCCCGGGGTCGCGGTGGCCTACATCGCCAATGCCTATGCCTTCCCCGATGCCCTCGCCGGTGCGGCCGCCGCGGGCACGATCCAGGGCCCCGTCCTCCTGGCCGATGCCACCGGTGCCCTCAACCCCGCCACGATCGCCGAACTCACCCGCCTGGCCCCCGTC
>JAYWFP010000267.1:0-3530 GCA_043778745.1 Chloroflexota bacterium | reverse complement strand
GGATCGAGCGCGGCATAGGCGACATCCACGGCCAGGTTGATCGTCACGTACGCCACGCCGATGACGAGCGTGACCCCCATGATCGCGTTGTAGTCGGTTGCACGAATGGCGTCGAAGGCATACCGGCCGATGCCCGGCCAAGCAAAAACTGTCTCGACGACGAAGACGCCCCCGGCCAGGAGAGCCGCCTCCAGGCCCAGTACCGTCACCGCCGGCAGCAGCGCGTTACGCAGGGTGTGTCGGAGAATCACGCGTGCCTCGGTCAAGCCTTTGGCTCGTGCCGTCCGGATGAAGTCCTCACCGACCGTTTCGAGCACGCTCGTTCGAACCACCCGGGCCATCAAGCCGATTTCCGCCAGTGACAGGGTCAGGACCGGCAGCACGAGGTGACGCAGGGCGGCAACGAATGTCGCCGGCTGGGCAGCCAGGAGGCTGTCCACGGTCATCAGGCCGGTATGGAATGGCGGCGCAGTCATGCCGATATCGAGGCGACCGCCGAACGGGAGCATCTGCAGGCGCGAGTAGACGATGAGCTGCAGGAACATCGCCAACCAGAAGGCCGGCACAGACAGCCCTCCGATCGCGACGAACCGCGAAACCCCATCGACGATAGAGCCCCGCCGGAACGCCGAGACCACGCCGAGGCCTACGCCGACCGTCGCCCCAAACGCGAGGCTGATGAGAGTGAGTTCGAGGGTCGCCGGGAGGTACGTCGCCAGGTCAACGGTAACCGGCCGCCGGGTGACGAAGGACATGCCGAGATCGCCGTGGAGCAGGTCCGCCAGGTATCGAGCGTACTGGGCAGGCAACGGCTGGTCCAGGCCATACAGAGCTCGAACGTTCGCGAGCGCCTCCGCGTTTGCGCGTGGCCCGGCAATCAGCCTGGCCGGATCACCCGGCGCGACGCGCGCGAGGAAGAACGTGACAAGCGTGACGCCCCAAAGGACGGCGACGGAGAAGAGAACTCGACGCGCGACGAACCGGATCACGCGTTACCGCGCCCATCCCCAACGCGGCCTGCGTCAGCCGCGCGAGAGGGCGTAAAAGTCCCAGGTCAGGATGTACAGCGGGCTGAACACCTGGCCCTTGATGTCGCTCCGGAAGTAGGTCTCATCGAGCGGCTGACCGACCGGGATCCAGGCAGGGTCCTGGTGGACCGCGATGTCCTGGAGCTCCTTGAAGGACTCGGCCAGCTTCGTGTCGTTCGTCTCGGTGAAGCCATCGTTGATGATCTGGTCCACCCGCGCGTTCTTGTAGTAGCCGCTGTTGTAGCAGGCGCACGCGTCCGGCGCCGCGTCGCTGTTGAGGAGAATCCAGGCGAAGTTCGAGGGCGCGTTGTAGTCCGGCCACCACCCCCAGAAGTACATGTTCGCCCGCTCGGCGACCGGTCGATCGGTGGTGAGGTCGGCATTGAACGCCGAGTACTCCTTCTCGATGAGCTTGAGCTTCATCCCGGCCTTCTCCATCTGCTGCTGGAGGACGAGGCCGGCATCCTTGCCGAAGCCCGTGTAGTACTCGTAGGTCATCTCGGTACCGGGCGCGACGCCTGCCTCGGCAAAGAGGGTCTTCGCCATGTCGACGTTTGTCGTGTACTGGAAGACGTCCTTGTCGTGGGTGGCGAGCGCGTCAGGAAGGACCCCGTGGGCCCGCTCGTAGGTGCCCTTCACGACGCTCGAGATGTAGTCGTCATACGGGAAGAGGTAGTTCATGGCCTGGCGTGCCGCGGGCTTCTCGAGGGGACCGTACTCACCCAGCGCGATGTAGTTGAGCTGGAGATTCTTGAAGTCGCCGACCACGAACCGCGAGTCGGCGCGCAGGGCGTCCGTATCCTCTGGAGTGCCCGCGTACGCGATGTCGACGTCGCCGGCCTCAAGGAGTTGGCGACGGGTGGCCGTTTCCGGGATCGAGCGGATGATGATCGTCTTGAAGTGGGCGCCTTCCCAGCCCCGCCAGTAGTCCGGGTTCTGCTTTAGAACGACCTGATCGCCCGGGGCGAAGGTATCCAGAATGTACGGCCCGGTCCCGATGGCGTGGGTCGCAAGCCATTCGTGACCCTGGTCGGTGTCCCCCGTCGAGTGATCCGTGTAGGCCTTCGGGCTCACGATCTGCGTCCCGTTCTGGGCGGCGATGACGAGGTCGAAATGCGGCACCGGCGTGCCCAGGTCGAACCGCACGGTCAACGGGTCGACCACCACAATCTGGGTCTCCGGGTCCGACACGAATGACCCGACGATGAAGTTGGTGCCGAGGGCGATCGTGATGTTCCGGACGAAGTTGATCTTCACTGCGGCCGCGTCCAGGGGAGTCCCATCCGTGAACTTGACACCCGGATGAAGGTGGAAGGTCCACGACGACTTGTCGGCGTTCGTCTCCCACGTATCGGCCAGGAGCGGCTCGACTTCGCTCGCGCTGTCGCCCTTGAGCCGGATCAAGGATTCGTAGATGCCGCGCCAGATGAGCGCCTGGCTCAGGACATAGGAGCTGGCGGGATCGAAGTCACCGGAGAAGGCGTCCACTGCCACGACCAGCGTGTCGGCGTCGCGACCCAGGGGAGCCTGCGATGCCGGGCCGACGGTGGCCTGGCCCGATGCCGGCGTACCCGCAGACCCTTGTGGGCCACCGGTCGGCTCGCCGGTGCCACACGCGCCAACTACCAGAACCACGCTCATCGATAGTGAAGTGAGCGTTCGATGCATGGCCCATCCTCCTCCGCGGTGCGAGGGTCCGGCGCGCGTCCCGCGTCTTCCGCAAGTCCGCCCACGGTTCGTCTGGCCGCACGGACAGAGGGTACTCGCAACGCATGCCACCGCGGGGCCCTGGCGCGCGGGGTGCAGCGCGGCGCGAGGCGCGCGGCAGCGCGGCGCGCGGCGCGAGGCGCGAGGCGCGCGGGTGCGGGTGCGGGTGCGCGCGGCGCGGGGCGCCGGGCGTCGATTCCTGCTCTCTGCCACATTCCCGCCCAGGAAGTATTAGGCCTGGAGGCCGGCGAGGGCCTCATTGGCACGTCCCGCCGCGCCCGGCCGCGAGATTCATTCCGCCTCAAACGCAGCCCGGGATGAATCTCGATTGCGTCCTGCGGCGCCTCGAGAGGCGCCCGCGCCTTGTACTCGTGTGGGGGGTATTTGGCAGAAAGCACCGCATCGCCGACCCGATTGTCGGGCCCAGGCGGTTTGGGTCGCGAGCGCCGGTGTACGAGCGGCGATGCACCTCAGCGAGCCGCCGCCACCGCGAGAGCCACCGCGCCGGATGCCGTTAGCCGAGCTTGAGCTGCGGCAGGACTTCCTTGCCGAAGACCTCGATGAATTCGGCCTGGTTGCGGCCGACGTTGTGGAGGTGGACCTCGTCGAAGCCCATGTCCAGGTAGTGCTGGATGTGGGCGGCATGGGCGGCGAGATCGGACGTCATGAGGACACGGTTCTTGAAGTCGTCCGGGCCGACCATCTTCGCCATCGCGGCGAAGTCCTCGGGGTTCTTGATGTCCTGCTTCGGGAAGGGCATGCCACCGTTCGGCCACTCGAGGACCGCCTGGTCGA
>JAYWFP010000266.1:0-3538 GCA_043778745.1 Chloroflexota bacterium | reverse complement strand
GAGCCGCGCGATGATTCCCGCCGGAGTGAGCGAGACTCGAGCTCGAGGCCGAATGCCAGCCTTGGTTACTCGGCTCGTGACCTTCGATCGTGATCGGTCGGTCTCGACCCTTCGGTCCAGCCTGGCGTTCGATCGATGATCCGTGGCCGACGCCTCGAGAGTGCCCGTAGTCGTCGCGCTTCGGCGTGCCAGGACCGTACGACCTCGAGCGCGGTCGTCGCAATGGTCACCTTGTCACGGGCTGGCTGCACGAAGGTCGATGGCACGCGCGCACCAGATCCGGGACCTCCGTACCGTTGCGCCCCGCGGCTTCGCACGGCTCTGGCGAAGTGGCGGTAGGCTGGTTTCGTGCTTCCCAGCTTCCATGTCGCGCGCGTCGCGCGGCCGAGCCATGCCCTCGTCGCCGCGCTTCTCGCGGTGCTGCTTGCGGCTTGTTCCGGCGCACCGGCTTCGACATTCGATCCGAACGCTTCGTGCGGCGCCGATGGCCGGGCGGCCGGAGCCTACCCGGACCTGGAGGCCCGGTTGCCGGCGACCTTCGAGGGTGTCGTCCCGGGCACGGTCGATTCGGGTCGCCACTGCTCCGAGGCCGCCTTGGGCTCACTCATCGCGCACAAGGTCTCGAATGTCCAGTACGCGGGGGCCGTCTGGGATCTCGGTGGCGGGACCGCCATTTCCAGCGCGATCTTCCGGTTGCCCGCTGCCGACCTTCCGGCAGATTGGATCTCGGAGTTCTATGACATTGGAGCTCGCACGGCCAAACGGACCGAGAACATCGAGACCAGCTCGCCGATCATCCCCGGCACGGGCCAGGTATTCCGCCTTGACACGCTCAACGACCTTTCGCTCCAGACCGTGCTTGTCTGGCAGGACGGACCGTTCGTCCGCGTGGTCCTCATCGGGACGCCGGTGTCGCCGGGCGCCACTCGCACGGCGCATGACGACCTCGTCGGCCGCGCCGCAGCGGCAACCGTCGCGACCGGCGGCAGCTGACCCCGTGCTAGATTTGCCCTCGAGATGACCGATCCGTCCGAGGCCTGGGCCCGTCGTCGGGATCGATGGCAGGCGGAACGCCATGATCCAGCCGTAGAACGTGCCCGGGAGCGCCGGCCCGGGTTCGTTACCCTTGGCGATATCCCCCTCTCGACCCTGTATGGGCCCTGGTCCCTCGAGACTGGCGAGTCGAGTGGACCGGCTGGCGGGGGAGGTCCCACGGCGGTCGACCACCACGGCAACCCCCTGGCGGCCGGCCGTTTCGACGAATTTCGAACGGACCGCGACATCGGGTTCCCCGGTGAACCACCATTCACGCGCGGCATTCACCCAACCGGCTACCGATCGCGCCTCTGGACGATGCGCATGTTCGCCGGGTTCGGGGCGGCCGAGGACACCAACACGCGGTTCCATCAGCTGCTCGGCGCCGGCCAGACCGGACTCTCGATCGCCTACGACATGCCGACCCTGTACGGCTACGACACGGACGATGCCGAGGCTGAGGGCGAATTCGGGACCTGTGGCGTTGCCGTGAGCTCCCTGGCGGACATGGAGGTCCTGCTCGCGGGCCTGCCGCTCGACAAGGTCTCGACGTCGATGACGATCAACTCGCCGGCGGCACCGATCTGGGCGATGTACATCGTGGCCGCCGAGAAGGCCGGCTATCCGCGCGCCGCCCTCGAGGGGACGACCCAGAACGATATCCTCAAGGAGTTCGTGGCACAGAAGGAATTCCTGTTTCCGCCCGAGCCCTCGATGCGCCTCGTCACGGACACCATCGAGTTCGGAACGCTCGAGATGCCACGCTGGAACACGATCTCCATCTCCGGCTACCACATTCGGGAAGCCGGCTCGACCGCCGTTCAGGAGCTGGCCTTCACCATCGCCGACGGGATGGCCTACGTCGAAGCTGCCCTGGCCCGTGGGCTGCGCGTCGACGACTTCGCTCCGCGGCTGAGCTTCTTCTTCAACTCCCACAGTGATTTCTTCGAGGAGATCGCCAAGTTCCGGGCGAGCCGTCGGATCTGGTGGAAGCTGATGTCCCAGCGCTACCGGGCCGAGAACGAGCGGTCGACCTGGATGCGGTTCCACACCCAGACGGCCGGCGTGTCGCTCACCCCGCAGCAACCGCTCAATAACCTGACCCGCGTCGCAACGCAGGCGCTCGCTGCCGTCCTTGGCGGCACCCAGTCCCTGCATACGGACGCCTACGACGAAGCGCTTGCCGTCCCGACCGCGGCGGCCGCACTCCTCGCCCTTCGCCAGCAGCAGGTGATCGCCGAGGAAACGGGCATCGCTTCGGTTGTCGACCCGCTCGGCGGTTCCTGGTTCGTGGAATCACTGACGAACGAGGTCGAGCGCGAGGTCTGGCGCTATCTCGATGAGATCGACCGTCGGGGCGGCATGGTCGCCGCGATCCGAGAGGGCTATCCGCAGCGCGAGATCGCCGATGCCGCCTACCGGTTCCAGCGCGAATTCGACGCCGGGGATCGCCGGATCGTCGGCGTCAACACCAACGTGGATGCGTCGGAAACGACCCGGGTGCCGGTGCTCGCCGTTCCGGCCGGCTCATTCGAGCGCCACCTGGAACGTCTTGGTCGCACCCGACGGGATCGGGACCCGGCCGCCGTGGAGGCGGCGCTTCGGGGCCTCAGAGAGGCAGCGGCGCGCCCCGAATCAAGCGATTCCAACCTGATGCCACACTTCCTGCGCTGCGCCGAGGCGTATGCCACGCTCGGGGAGCAGTGTTCCGTACTCCGATCCGTCTTTGGCGAATATCGCGAGCCGGTCGCGGTCTGAGCTTCCCCCAACCGGTCAGCGAGGAGTCCCATGTACCTCAACGCCCTGGAGTTCCTGGAAGAAGAGCGCGACGCCTGGCGGCCCTTCGAGGCGCTTGCCGCGATCCCGGATGGGCGCATGGATGACCCGGTCGCGGACGCGCACGGTTGGTCGGCCCGCGATCTGATCGCGCATCTCGTCGCCTGGCAGGGCTGGGCGCTGGCCGTCGCGAAGGACCTGGCGATCGGCGAATCGAGTCCCTCGATCGCTCGACTCGATGCCCTGTGGGACGAGCGCGGCGATGCCCTGAACGACGACATCACGGCCGAGTGGCGCGGACTGTCCCTCGACGAGGTGCGGAATCGCATGGCATCGGTCCCGGGGGATCTTCGAGGGCACCTGACTGTCGTGCCCGAGTCGCGCTGGGTCAAGCATCCCGCAAACCTCAAGACGTTCATCGACGAGACCATCGATCACTACGCGGACCACGCGGCGGACCTCGAGGCCATCCTCGGCTCGATGGAATGACCCATCCGGCCGATGAAACGGGGACCGACGCGACCATCGAACTCGTAGCGTTGCTCGAGGAGGTCGCGGCGACGCTCGGCGGCGTTACGTCCGTCGGGCGAGATAGCGACCTCGCTTGGGCCGTCGGTGGCCACTCGATTGTTGCGCTCGAGGACGGCACGGCCTCGTTCCGGGTCGGCCGCGAGATCGGCGCAGCAGCCCGGCATACGCCCGAAACGGCTGCGTCCGCGCTCGGCCC
>JAYWFP010000265.1:0-3544 GCA_043778745.1 Chloroflexota bacterium | reverse complement strand
GGCGACAACTCGGCCCACGGCCCGACTCCGGGCCCTGGTCCCGATAGCGCGCCGAGGGGCCTGCGCCAGCAGATCGCGGCTGTCCGTGACGCCGTACTGCGGCTGTTCAATGCGCACATCAACCTGGCCCGCACCGAGGCGAGCGAGATCGGCGCCGAGATCGGTCGCGTCGCGCTCCTCGCTGGTGTTGCGTTCGGTGCCCTGTTCGTTCTCGGCCTGCTGCTCCCAATCGGGGGGCTGCTGTTCCTCGCTGACTGGCTCCTCGGGTCGATAGGCTGGGGAGTGTTGCTCGGATTGCTCCTGCTTCTCGACGTGGCAATGATTGCGGTATTGATCGGATTGGGCGTACCCGGATCCCGGGTTGGCCGCGACTTCCTGGTCGCCGTGTTCGCCGCTGCAGTTGTGACCGTCCTCCTCTTCAAGTTCCTCGTGGGCGCCCAGGTTGCGGGCGCCATCGGGCTGCTCACGCTGTTCATTACCTGGCCGATTCTGATGGGCCTCGGCGTCGCTCGAAACGGCATCGATACCGACGCCCTCAAGGCCCGCTTCTATCCGTCCCAGACCATCGAGACCACGAAGGAGACCATCGAGTGGGTGCGCGAACGAACGCCGCTCGGACGGAAGTCCTAGCCGCACGGGACGGGCTCGAACACGAGGTCGTTCGACTCGAGGCTGCCGGCCGAGCCGCCGTTGATATCCCGACCCGGCTCCGAAACGATCCGCTCAAGGTCGGTGGTGTGGCCGCAGGCGCCGCGTTCCTGATCCTCGGAGGTCCGAAGCGATTGGTCCATGGCGTTCGGCGTGCCATCTTCGGAGCGCCGAAGGCGATGCCCAAGTCGATGCTGCCGGACGAGGTCGAGGCCGTTCTCCGAACGCTGGGTCCGGACGGCGACAAGGTGCGCGGCACGCTCGAGCGGGAATTCACTCGATTTCTGGCATCGCGGGCTCCGGAGCGCCGAGATGCCGATCTCGTCGGCATGGCCGGCGGACTCCTCGCCAATGCCCTGCGACCCGCATCCGTCCGGGCGGGTCGCGAGTTCGTCGAGCGGCTGTTCGCCCCGGACGGACCGTCGTTCGCGGACGGCCTTCGAAAGGCGCGCGCACGGATGGATGCCGGTACCGGGCGAAGCAAGCCCAAGGCCTGATCG
The DNA here is from genome assembly GCA_043778745.1 of Chloroflexota bacterium. Taxonomy (GTDB): domain Bacteria; phylum Chloroflexota; class Limnocylindria; order Limnocylindrales; family CSP1-4; genus UBA5189. The sequence continues at coordinate 2,396 of JAYWFP010000265.1, read as the reverse complement.
CCCGGGACGTGAGACCTCCGGCGCCCCATGGCTTTGGTGTTTGCCCGGGACGTGGGCTCCAGACTCTTTCTCAGGGCGGGTTCCCTGATCCCGTCTCGTGACGGTATCCTCGGGCCGGGCGAGTGGCGAAATGGCAGACGCGCCGGCCTTAGGAGCCGGTGTCCCGTGAGGGACGTGTCGGTTCGAGTCCGACCCCGCCCACCACACCCGGGCCGTGCTGGTGACCCGCTCGTGGCGCCGCCTCGGGCTGTGCCACGGACCGCCAGATCTGAGGCCCACCGGCGCCGCGGCGACTTGGTCATACGCCCCACGTAGGAAGTCGACCATTCGACAGCGCCGAAGATCTGGGTTTCGCCGTGTTCATACGGGGCGGTTATGAAACGAACGCCCGGGCCGCAATTCGACCGGGACCATTCCGATTTCATTCGCACGGCGTAGGAGATTCGGCGAAGAGGCCTGAATCGGGTCGACTTCTTACGTCCCGCGTATGACGCTGCTCGTTCCATACGCCCGGCGTATGAGGGCTGCCCGCACGGATACCCGGGCCGTGCTCGGCGCCCGATCGTAGGGCCGTGCTCGGGCCCGATCGGCGCCCGCATGGACACCCGGGCCGTGCTCGGCGCCGCAGGGCGGTCCGCCGCGGCGCCCGCTGGGCGCCCGCACGCACATCAGTCCGGCCGCCGAGGCGCCAAGGACGAGCAACCGCCCTGGCACCCTCGGCTCGCCTGGCACCCTCGGCTCGCCGGGCCGGTCCCCGTATACTTCGTCGCAATGAACAGCACGATCACCCCCGCCCCGAAGAGCTCCGTGGCGGTTCGGTTCGAACTCCCCCCGGAGCAGTTGACCAACGCGCTCGATGAGGCGGTTCGGCACCTCGCTCGCCGCACGCGCATTCCCGGCTTCAGGCCAGGCAAGGCACCCCGGGCCGTCGTCGAGCGATCCGTTGGTGCGCCGGCGATCCTCGACGAGGCCCTCGACCACCTTGTCCAGCGCGCCTACCGAGACGCCCTTGTCGAGCACGACCTCACGCCGCTGACCAATGCCGACATCGCGATCGAGCAGGCCGAAGAGGGCAAGCCGGTCATCTTCACGGCGACCGTCCAGGTTCGGCCCGAGGTCAAACTCGGGGACTACCGGGATTTCAAGTTCAGACCGGAAATCGAGACGATCGACGAAGCCAAGGTCGACAAGGTCCTCGAGGAGCTGGCCGACCAGAACGCGACGCTTGCCCCGGTCGAAGATCGTGGTGCGGAGGCCGGCGACTACGCGGTCATCGGCTACGTCGGGACGCGAGACGGTGAGCCGTTCGAGGGAGGTTCGTCCGATCGCATGCCGCTGATCCTCGGCGAGGAGCGCCTCATCCCGGGTTTCGAAAGTAACCTTTTCGGCCTGAAGCCCGGCGAATCCTCGGGCTTCGATCTCACCTTTCCAGGTGACTACGCGGAGGCGTCCCTGGCGGGGCAGGTGGCCCATTTCGCGGTCGACATGCGCGAGCTCAGGGTCAAGGTCCTGCCGACGATCGACGACGAGTTTGCGCGGTCGATGGGTGCGTACGAGGATCTCGCCGCACTCCGCACGGAGATCAAGATCCGGCTCGGGCATAACGCGCTCGACCGCGCTCGCCACGAGTTCTCGGACAAGATCATCGAATACGGCGTCTCGAACGCGACGCTCGAGCTCCCGGACATCCTCGTCGACCAGGAGGTCGAAGTGATGCACGACGAGTTCCGAGGGTCTCTGGCTCGACAGGGGATCACCGAGGAGGCGTACCTGAAGGTCGTCGGGAAGACCGATGCCGACCTCCACACTGAGTTCCGACCGAACGCCGAGAAGCGCGTCCGCGTTCTCCTCGTCCTCTCAAAGATCGCCGAGGCGGAGGGCGTCGTGATCGCGGATTCCGATGTGGAGGCCGAAGTCGCCCGAAGTCGCGAGCGCTACGCCAAGGACAAGAAGACCCTGGCCTATTTCGAGTCGGTTCGCGGTCGGAGCTTCATCCGCAGCACGCTGCGCCGGAGCCGCGTGGTCGAGCAGATGGTGGATGCTTGGCTGGCATCCCATCCGGACCATCCGGCCCTGCCGCACCTCGAGGACGTTCCCGTGATGGATCCGAGTTCGGCCGAGGCCAACGCGTCCATTGACGCCACTGATCCCGGCTCGGTTCTCGAGGCCGACGCACTGCCGGCATCGGCCGGCTGACCACCCTCCCCACATTGCGACAGGAGCCAACCATGCTCGTACCCATGGTGATCGAGTCCTCCAGCCGGGGGGAGCGCGCCTATGACATCTACTCGCGGCTGCTCAAGGAGCGAATCATCTTCATTGGCGACGTGATCGAGGATCACCTTGCCAACCTCGTGATCGCCCAGCTCCTGTTCCTCGAATCCGAGGATCCGGAG
>JAYWFP010000264.1:0-3548 GCA_043778745.1 Chloroflexota bacterium | reverse complement strand
TCGGGACCGGGCACTCGCGGATCCCCGTCGAGGAGATGTTCCCGCGTTATGGCTCGTTTCCGGGCTTTCATCCGATGGTCGAGTTGTCGATGACCTTCCACACCCAGGTCGTCGGCGCGAACGGCCAGCGCCAGGCGATGTACATCGAGCGGATGCCGGGCCTCGCCGAAGTCATCCTCGACAACTTCTCCTTCGGCCCGAGGGACGTGATGATGGTCTTTTCGGCCGGCGGGACGACGGCCGTCCCCGTCGAGATGGCACGTGGCGCCAGGCGGCGCGGCCTCCGAGTCATCGCGGTCACTTCGATCGAGCAGTCGATGACGGCGGACCTCGATCCGGTCGTCGGCAACCGGCTCCTCGACGAGGCCGACCTGGTCCTCGACCTGTGCACGCCGCACGCCGACGCGATGGTCCAGATCCCCGGCCTGGATACGCCGGTCGGCCCGGGTTCGACGCTCGCGGCCATCGCCATCGTCAACAGCATCAAGGTCCGGACAGCCCAGCTGCTCACCGAGCGCGGGGCAATGACGCCGGTCCTCACCCGGGCATCGGTCGTAGGCGCCGATCGCTCGCGGGACCTGTTCAGCGCGGCCTACCGCGAACATTCGCGACGAATCGCTCGCGCCATCGATCGGGAAACTGATACGGTGGCCCCGGATTCGCGACAGGAGGTGACGCCGACCGCATGATCCGAGTTTGCCCCGGAATTCGGGGTTGGTCTCGATCACCTGGACGGCCACCTGGTCGGTCCATTCAAGTGGAGGAGTGCACATGATTCCGAGGGGATCCATCCGAGCAAAACTGCTCATCGGGCTGGGGACGATCGCGCTGATCGCCGCAGCCTGCGGCGGTGGCTCAAGCGCGGCTCCGTCGGCCGCGGCGAAGTACAAGATCGGCTACTCAAATGGCGGCGGCGTCGGTAACGGCTTCCGCGAAGAGCAGGTCTGCACGGCCAAGGCTGAGGCGCTCGCGTCGGGCAAGGTCTCAGAGCTCACGACCATTCACCGCGATACGGATGCGGCCGGTCAGCTTCAGGACCTTCGCGACCTGATCGCCAAGGGCGTGGACGCGATCGTCTTCAACCCGAATGATCCCGACGCCCTGAACCCGGCACTGGCCGAGGCCAAGACGGCCGGCATCAAGACCGTCTCGGTCGATGCGTATGTAACCGACCCAAACACCTTCAACCTCTACAACAACCAGATCAAGTACGCCGAGCTCGGCGCGACGTGGCTGTTCGAACAGCTCGGCGGCAAGGGCAAGGTCTACTACATGCGCGGCATCGCCGGTCATCCGGCCGACAGTGACCGTGACATCGGGTTCAAGAACGCGCTCAAGAAGTACCCGGGCATCGAAGTCGTGCCGAACGCGGATGGCGTCCACACCAAGTGGGACCCGGCCGAAGGCACGAAGCTCATCAACGAGTTCATCGCCAGCGGGCAGTACGACACCATCCAGGGCATCTGGACCTCGGGTATCGACTCTGTCGTCGTTGACGCCATCAAGGCTGCCAACAAGCCATTCGTGCCGATCGTCGGCGCCGACCTTGGCGGTTTCGTAGCTCAGCTCCTCGACCCGAAGGGTTACCCGAACCTCAAGGGCGTGGCCGTGACCAACACCGCTGCCGTGGGTGGCGCAGGCGTCAACCTGGCGCTCAAGCTCCTCAACGGTGACAAGATCGCCACCGCCGGCGAGCGGCCCAACACCGTCCTGCTGGACCCGGTTCCTGCCGACAACACGACCGACGCGGGCAAGGCCCTGCTGAAGTCGTGGCAGGTCGATGGCCTCGATCCGAACTGGCCCCTGGGCCTGAGCGTTCCGGGCTACACGACCTACACCGGCGCGCAGGCCGTTGCCTGCAAGGGTCCGGGCGAGTAGCCCTCACCTAGCGGAACGCACAGGAGGATGTCGGCTACGCCGGCATCCTCCTTGCATACCCGTCCCAAACTGAACCGATGACCGTCACCGGCACGGACCTGCTGCTCGAGGCGACCGACATCGCCAAGGCCTATGGGGCGGTCGTTGCCCTGCGCTCGGCGTCGCTGGCGGTGCGCCCTGGAGAGGTCCATGCGCTCATGGGGGCCAACGGCGCGGGCAAGAGCACGCTCGTCAAGATCCTGACCGGAGCCGTGCGCCCCGATTCCGGGCACATCGCCGTTCGCGGACTGGAGCGCACGATCCATTCCCCCGCGGAGGCCCGACGCGGCGGCGTCGTTTCCGTCTACCAGGAGCCGGCGCTCATCCCGGACCTCGACATCCGATCGAACCTGCGGCTCACCGAGACACCACTCGAGGCGTTCCGCCACTCCCTTGACGAGCTCGGGCTGGGGAGTGTCGATCTCTCGGTTCTCGCTCGACGGCTGCCGCTCGCGACACTCCGGATCATTGACCTCGCTCGCGCGCTCGCGATCGAGCCAGACGTCCTGATGCTCGATGAAATGACGGCCGCCCTGCCAGCGAACCTCACCGAACGAGTCCTCGAGGTGGTCGCCCGCGTGCGCGGCAGCACGCGCTCGGTGATCTTCATTTCGCACCGCATGATCGAGATCGCGGCGGTCTGTGACCGGGCGACGGTCCTCCGGGAAGGCGAAACCGTTGGCGTCGTCGACGTCACGGCGGGGTCAGAGGAGCGGATCGTGGAGCTCATGCTCGGTGAGATCGTCGGCGACCTGCCCACGCGGATGGCCGAGATGACCGACGCGGCCGGTCTCGGAGGCACGGTACGGAGCGCAACCCCACGCCTGTCCGCCCGCTCCTTGAGCCTTGGGACTCGCCTGCAGGATGTGTCATTTGCGTTGCGGGCCGGCGAGGTGCTCGGCGTCGTGGCGCTCGAGGGCCAGGGTCAGGATGAGCTGTTCGATGTCCTGGCCGGTTCCGAGCGCCCGAGCGGGGGCGAACTGATGGTCGAAGGAACAGCCGTTTCGTTCCGCCACCCGGCCGATGCCATCCGTACGGGCCTCGTGTACGTCGCGGCGGACCGGGCCGACGCGCTGCTGATGCAACGGTCCGTTCGGGAGAACATCGCCCTGGCGTTCACCACGCAGCTTCGCCAATGGGGCTTGATCGATCTGGCGAAGGAGCGCGCGAAGGTCGACGCCGCAATCGAGACGCTCCAGATCGACACGCGAGCGACCGGCGCGGTACGGAGGCTTTCCGGTGGCAACCAGCAGAAAGTCACGATTGCACGCTGGGTTGCCGGTGGCGTCCGGACCATGCTGTGCTTCGACCCGACGCGTGGGATCGACATTCGCACCAAGCACCAGATCTACGTGCTGCTGCGGGACCTGGCCGATGCCGGCGCCGCGGTCCTGTTCTATACCTCGGAGCTCAAGGAAGTCCAGCTGGTCTGCGATCGCGCGATCGTCATCTTCGGCGGACGGGTCGTGGCCGAGATCGCCGCAGTGGACGCGGATGAGCCGTCGCTGCTGCGCGCGGCCTACAACCTCCGGGCCGATCGGACCGCTACGAGCGCCATGCCGTCAGCGGACGCCTCGTGAGCGCGATCCGGAGTGCTCCGGGCACCCGTGGTAATCGGATGCGCCAGATCC
>JAYWFP010000263.1:0-3550 GCA_043778745.1 Chloroflexota bacterium | reverse complement strand
AGGCTGCTGTGACCGCTACAGGCCGATGTGACAGCCGAAGGTGACGACGATGAACATCGCGATGGGAAGCCACTCGTACGGAGCGCGTCGGCTGGATGCCGGTTCGTCGCCCTGAGCTTGGGTGAGCAAGTGTTCGATCCGCTGCTCGGCGGCATACGAGAAGGCGGTCGTCAGGCCGACCGGGACATCGCCCTTGAGGAGGGCGCGGGCGAGGGAGCCCGCCGTCGAACCGCGACGAAGCGCCTCGGCATCGGCCATCGTCTCGAGGTCGGCCAGGCGATTGAGGATCAACCGCCGGACCAGCGAGGCACGACCGAAGATCCTGAGCCAACCGGTGAGGGCCGCTGCTCGCAGAGGCGCATGGGTCTTCCGGTGGTGATCCTCGTGATGCAGGACAGCCTCGATCTCGTCGTCCGACAACGCATGCACGAGGTCGAACCCGACGTAGATCCGCGGTCGGAGGGCTCCGATCACCACGGCGTCCGTGCCCAGCATCGGGGTCAGTCGACAGGCGATGCCGGCGATGACCGCCGGGGTGAATGCCGCGGCAAGCGTCCGTTCGACGCTCCGGGCCGCGGCGAGTTCGCGACTCACCTGAATGACCCATAGCGCGATAGCCGAGCCAACCAGCGCTTCCACCACGAGCATCGGGTCGCCGTCCGCGAGCCTGCCCACCACCAGACACCACGCGAGGGCAGCGCCGCCGGCCAGGAGCAGTAGACGAATGCTGCGATGTGCCCTCATCGCTTCGCGGCCAACTCGATGAGTCGACGGCGCAGCTCAGGGTCGATGTCGGCGAGCTTGAGCGCGAAATGGCGCATCGCCGCGGACCCATAGCGGTCGATCACTCGGTCCACGGCCTGCTGGCTCAGTTGATCGATGAGGTCCGCCTCGGCGTTGGCGGCTCGGTAGATGTACTGTCGGCCGTGCTTCTCGCGGGTCAGCAGGCCGCGATCGAACAACCGACCCATGATCGTCATGACCGTCGTGTACCCGTGGGGCCGGGCCTCGCGCGCGTCCAGATCGCTGACGACCTGGCCGACCGACGCCTCGCCTCGAGCGACCACGGATTCGATGATCGGCGCGGCCAGCGGGCCGAGGACATCGCGAAGCGTCGGGCTCTTCGCTTCTGGCTGGGGGATCGGCTCCATGTCCCGGAGCGTAGCATCGAGCGCCTACTACCCGTTTGTAGTGACATACGCATCCGCCTCGTCTGCTTCTTCGTTCCGACAGGGCGCCTGGGTCCCCCGACCGGCGCCCTGTCGTGACGTTCGAGGAGCGACCGCCCTGGAGGTCCGCGCTCAGCGGGCTCGCACGATCCACGGATATACTACGGGCCTGTCGTACATCCGGGGGCTGGCTCTTTCCCGATGGTCCTGGATCAGAGCGCGGCACCCCACCTCGTTTGCGAGCGCGTGACGAAATTCTACGGCTCGACGGTCGCGCTGTGGCGTGTCGACCTCGAGGCCGCGGCCGGCGAGTTCGTCCTGATCCACGGGCCGAACGGGTGTGGCAAGTCGACCCTGTTGCGCATCCTTGCCGGTCTCACGCCGCCCACCGCAGGCCACGTTGTGTGGGACGGATCCGCAGACACCCGGCCGAGGATCGCGCGGGTCGGCCACAGTTCCGGGTTGTACGACGCACTCAGCCCCCTTGAGCACTTCGACCTGTTCGCTCGGTTGGGCTGGACCGACGCCGATCGTGCCCTCGAGATTTTGGACGGTCTCGGTGCGAGCCACGTCCTGGGGCGGCCGTGCGGCGGCCTGTCTATCGGTCTGCGACCGCCGTGAGCGGGCCCGGGGCCTTCTCCGCGGATGAGATCCTGATCAAGCATTCCGAGGTCTATCAGCCGCTCAAGCCCGGCGAGACCATCCCACATCAACCACCATACGACCAACGACAACCTCGAGGAGCAGGGCGGCGGCGGGCTGATGCTAATCCTCGACGTGAGGGGGTGACGACCCGCTCGTCCGCTGTCGCGTCAGATTGCCACCGGCGTGCTGGCGCAGCGCGCGCAACCAAGCGCGCGATCACGCAACCGCGATGTGAGCGACCCAGCGAGCAGAGCGATCGACACCGTTCCGATGATCGGCTGCAACGGAGCAAAGACCGATAGCGCGCCCGAAACACCGAGAAGGGCCACGACCACCTTGGTGCAGATCGGGCAGCCGATCGCGAGAAACGCCCCAACTGACGCCAGGCCGACGCGGGTCGGCGACTGGTCCGCGGCCGGAGAGGTCAGTGCGCAGCCACCCAGGTAGCACCCCCGTCATCGGATCTGAAGAATTCCGCCGACCGGGTGACGAGCGCGACGGTCCGGCCATCTCCGGAGAGCGCGACGGCGAACGGAGCACCCGGAAAGCCAGGATCCTTCCAGGTCCGGCCACCGTCGTCGCTTCGGCGTAACCCGTCGAGTCCCCCGGCGATGAGCACGGCGCCGTCGGCGGTCGCCGCAAGACTGACGATGGGATACAGACCGGGGTCGCCCAGGGTCACCCAGGCGCGACCGTCGTCCTCACTCGCGACGAGCCCGGCGGCGGCGACCGCCACGATCCGAGGGCCACCTGGCCCGGTCATCGCGACTGGCACAAACACGTTCTGGTCGTACACCCGTTCGAAGTGGAGCCCTCCATCGCGGCTCTCCCAGAGGCCTCCGGTGGCGAGCGCGGCCCACATGTGGCCAGGGTCGGCCGGATCTCGGGCGAAACCGTGGATATCGCGGTCCGGCAGGTCCGTCGTCACATTCGCCCAGGTCCGGCCGCCGTCAGAACTGGCCGAGAACACGTCGTGTCCGGCGATGACGATCGACCCACCCGTGGCGGCGCCCATCCCCATCGCGTCCTCACGAGCGCCGAGGTCGGTCCAGGTTGTCCCGCCGTCCAGGGTCTCGAGAACCCCGCCGTGGTGCCCGAACAGAAGATGGCGGGTATCGTCGCCAACGAATGTCAGGGAATGGACATCCGAGGTGCCGAGTCGGGCGATGGGTTCGACGCGCGAGGACGATCGCGTCGCGACCAGGATGGCGACGATCGCGACGGCCGCGATCGCGACCATCATGAGGATGGCAACAACGCGGCGGTTGACGTACCGCAGTGGAGGCGCCTTCGACGGTGGAGGCGGCTTCGAGGCTGGAGGCGTCTTCGAAGGTAGAGGCGTCTTCGAGGCCCGGCGCCGACTCATCGCCCGACCTGAGCGTATCCGGAGGTGCACGAGTCGCTCGCCGGCAACATCGGGGTCGTCATGAGAGGGCGAGTCGATGAGTCCGCATGGATGCTCCTCGATGGAACGGGCGACGCCACTACGGGCGGCACAGCCGGAACGGGCGGCACAGCCGGAACGGTCGACGACCAGTTTAGGGCCATCCGACGATTTACAACTACATCGGTGTCGTGGTCCGGCGAGCGGCCGACTCTAGAAAGCGGTGAGCCAAGGACTGAGCTCGCCACTGGGCCCGCCACAGGCGGGACGGCCTGAGCGGTCCGGCCTGGCTTCGACTACGACCAAGTGGACGCCAAAATCAGGATGAGCATGGCCACGAGGACGGACACGC
>JAYWFP010000262.1:0-8422 GCA_043778745.1 Chloroflexota bacterium | reverse complement strand
CCGAGGTCGCGTCCTACGAGATGGTCGCCGGGCAACCCGGGCGGCTCCTCGTGGCGCTCCTGGCGGGTGATAACCGGTGGCTCAGCTTCGGCAACGTTGCCGTCCGGTTTGAGTACCTCGGCGACGGGTCCGGCAGCCCATCGGCAGCTGACGTCCCGGATCCTGCGACGGCCGAGTTCCTGCCGATTCCCGGATCGCCGGACGGAGCCGGGGCATCGCCGAGGCTGACCCTCCCGGCCGATGGCCGCGGCGTCTACGCCGTGGAATCGTTGACCGTGGAGCACGCCGGCTATTGGCGCGCCCTCGCCTCGGGCAGGCTGGACGACGGGTCGACGTTCAAGGCGGACGCCGCGTTCAGCGTGCTCGACGAACCCGCGATCGTCGGTGTCGGGTCGATGGCCCCGCGGAGCGATAACCCCATCATCGGATCGACGGGCGTGTTGCCGTCCGCAATCGACTCACGCGCTACGGCCGGCTCCTCCGTGCCCGATCCTGAGCTCCACTCCACCACGATCGCAGCAGCGATCGCCCAAGGCCACCCGGCTCTCGTGGTGTTTTCGACGCCCGTCTACTGCGTGAGCCGGTTCTGTGGGCCCGTCACGGACCTCATCGCCACGCTGGCGAAGGAGTACGAAGATCGGGCCGACTTCATTCATGTCGAGATCTACCGAGACTTCCAGGCGGGTGAGGTGAACAAAACGGCTCTCGATTGGCTGATGCCGCCGAGTGGCGACCTCCGCGAGCCCTGGACGTTCCTGATCGGCGCCGACGGCCGCATCGCCGCGTCGTGGGATACGGTGGTCACACGCTCCGAGATCGAGCCGCTCCTGGCACGGATGCCGCACAAGTAACCGCCCTGTTCCTGACCCTCGAGATTCGCGCCGCGACGACGATGGTCCCCCTCAGCGGTTGATGATCGAGCTGAGGTGGATCTTCATGAGAGCAGCGGTCAACTGCCCCGCGTAGCGATCCCGAATCACGCCATCACGATCCACGAACACGTGCGAAGGCAGGCCGCGAGCCCCGTAGACCGCCATGAGCGCGGCCGTCGGATCGAGCCCGATGGTGTAATCGAGCCCGTGCGCTGCCACGTACTCCCGGACAGCCGCCGTCGGTTCCTGGACATCGATCGCGAGCACCGCGAGGCGGTCCGACTGGTGGGCGTGGTACGCGGCCTGGATGTCGACCGCTTCCTCCTGGCACGGGATGCACCACGTCGCCCAGAACACGATCCAGACAGGCCTTCCGGCAAAGTCGGCGATCCGAATGGGCTGCTCATCGAGACCCGAGAGGAGCGTGGTGGACCCATCGGCTGTCTCGAACTCCGGAGCCGGCTCGCCGGTGCTCGAACCGGCGACCGCGGACGCTCCCGGCCGCGATGTTCCGAGGGTTCCGCTCGCCGGCCCGATGGGTCGGGTCGACAGAAACAGTCCAAGCGCGAGGATGCCGACGAGGCCCGAGACAGCTGCCATGCGAGCAGGTCGTCGGAACCAGGTCCGGAGCACGCCGACGGCCCCGAGCACAACTGGAGCGCCGGTGCGTGCGAGGTCGCGGGTGGGTGGCGGATCCTCCATCGCTGCTGATCCTAGCCCCGGACCGACCGCGGGGTCGGTCAGTCGTTCGGGTAGAGGAGGTCGTGCTCGAAGGCGTAGCGCGTCAGCGCAATCCTGCCCCGTACTCCGACCTTGGCTGCCACATTTGAAAGATGTCGCCGAACAGTGTGGGTGCTGATCCCGAGTTGCCGCCCGCTCTCGATGGCCGTCCGGCCCGCCGCAACCAGTCGGAGGACCTCGACTTCACGTGGGCTCAGGCGCTCGCTATGGCGCAGCCAGCGAAGGGAATCGACAACGACGACCGAGGCCACCATGGGATGGACGTAGTGCTGGTTGTTGGCCACCGACCGGACGGCCGCGAGGAGATCAGCGCTTGGCGCTCCCTTGACCACGTAGCCGGAGGCACCGGCCAGGAAGACCTGACGCACCGTCTCGTCATGGTGGTGCATCGTCACCACGATTACCCGAATCTTGGGGCTGCCGCCTGCGAGTTCTCGCACGAGACCGACGCCGTCGGAGCCGTTCAAGGTCAGGTCCACGAGCATGATGTCGGGACGGGACGTCGTGGCGATCTCCCTGGCCCCGGCGGCATCGGCGGCCTCTCCCACGACCTCGATATCGGGCTCGGCCTTCAGGATCAGGCGCAGCCCGTCGCGGACAAGGGCGTGATCGTCAACGATGCCGACGCGGATCGGTGTCTTCAATCGAAGCCCTCGCGCTCCATTGCCGGCACGGACACTTCGACGCGCGTCCCGTGGCCGGGGCGGGACGTGATCCGTAGCCAGCCGCCCAGGAGTTCGGCACGTTCCTCCATCCCGGCAAGCCCGATGCCCGGCTCGTCCTGGCCGACCCGCGAGAAGCCGACCCCCTTGTCCGCGATCGTGACGTTCAAGCGTCCGTCCCGGCACGTCAGCGTCACCTCGGCCTGGGCGGCGCCGCTGTGGCGAGCCGCGTTGGCCAGAGCCTCCTGGACGATCCGGTAGACCTCGACCGTCGCCGTCGGACCGAGAAGGGCCGGCTCCATGGCGCCATCGTCGGCGACAACGCGAACCGGGAATCCAGACTGGCTGGCCAGGTCACGCAGCGAAGGTACCAAGCCCCGCTCCTCGGATCGAACGGGCCGCATCCGATGGGCCAGATCACGCGTCTCCGACAGGGCCGTGTCGCTCAGGTCGCGGGCGGTCCGGATGTGATCCAGCGCGCCATCGAGGGCCCGCGCCGAGACCACGGCGTCGAGGGTGAGGGTCAGTGCGGTCAGGACCTGGCCGACTCCGTCATGCAGTTCGCCGGCGATCCTTCGTCGCTCCTCTTCCTGAACCGTGAGCAACCGCTCGCTCGCCTGGCGGAAACGTGCCGCATAGAGTCGCGATGTCCTCTGCCGCTTGTCGGCCATCGACGCAACGATGATCGCGATGACGAACATCAGTGGCCACTCACTCAGCTCGAGCGACTGCTCATCGAGGCCGACGAGGCGAGCGTTGGCGTACAGGGCCAGGGGCAGCGAAGCGATGCCGATCCGGAGGAGCGTTCCTCGCAACCCAAACAGGAAGGCGTGGAGCGCGAGCACGACGAAAACACCGTGGAACAGGAATTCAGCCGACAACGGAGTATGGGCAAAGGCGAGGACCGAGAAGGTGACGCCCGCGACATCGAGGAGCAATTGAGCGATCCGGGGCCGGGTCCGGAGGCCGCGCCAGGCGCGATCGACGGCCTCGCGCAAGCTATCGCCTGCGCGGCCGGACGTGGTGGTTCCCGCGGGAGTCCGAACGGTCGACTCGGACGCTGCCGTCGATGTGTAGGTGGGGATGGTCAATCCGTACCTCGCAAATGGCTGGTTACGAGTATAGATACGCGCGCTCCTCGCGACGATGCTGAAGTCGCCCAGTCCCTGAGGCGCCGCGCCCCGGGCGATCCACGTGGAGGAGGAAAGAGGATGCCCCGAACCGTCCATGCGGCGTTCGCGATCATGGCGAGCGTCGTACTCCTGGCCGCCTGTTCTTCAGGTCCGACATCCGGCCCTGTCTCCGCTACGGTCAAGGAGTGGCAGATCGACCTCAGCTCGACCACCCTGAAGGCCGGCTCGATCACCTTCAACATCAAGAATGCCGGCGACAAGGAGCACGAATTCGTCATTCGCAAGACGGACTTGACGTCGGACAAGCTGCCGTTGAACGCGGATGGTGAGGTTTCTGAATCCGCGACGGAACTGACCGAAGTTGGCGATCCGAGCGAAGTCGCGGAGATCAAGTCGGGCAGTTCGGACCGGACCGTCACCGTGACCCTCCAACCCGGCCACTACGTGATCTTCTGCAACCTCCACGTCGACGATCTTCTGCACTACCAGAAGGGGATGCGCATCGACTTCACCGTCAAGTGAGGCTGATGCAACCCACGACGATGGGGCAGGCGCGCCTGCCCCATCACGGCGGGCACGCTGGGTGAGTCCCCGACGTCACCTCCTGATTGCGGGCACGATCTGGATCGTCCTTTCGGCGATCGGCATCGTCCTCGTGTCGGGGATGCAGATCATGCCCCGGATCGCCTCGAAGGAGGCCGCCATCGAGAACGAGGCCTTCGTTCTCCTGATGGTGCTGTCCGTGCCGGTCCTCTTGTTCGTCGTCGTGGGACTCGCCTACTCCGCGCTGCGGTTCCGGGCCACCGACCAGACCACCGACGGCCCGCCGGTCCATGGCCACATGGGCCTCCAGAGCGTCTGGGTGGGCCTCAGCCTGGTTTTGGTGCTCGTCCTCTTCGGGTACGGCGCCGTCGGGCTGCTGGCCATCCGAGGTGACCAGTCGTCGGACTTCGAGGTGCGGGTCGAGGGTGAGCAATGGCACTGGGACTATTACTACGCCTCAGGCGCCGAGTCCGAGGAGTTGCATATCCCGGTCAACACGCGCGTGCATCTTGTGATCCACTCTGTCGACGTCATCCACTCCTTCTGGGTGCCCGCGTTCGGGGTCAAGCAGGACGCCGTTCCCGGTCTGACGACACAGATCTACGTCACGGCGACCGAGGTCGGCACGTTTCCCGGCATGTGCGCCGAGCTGTGCGGCCTCGGCCATACCGGCATGACTACGACCGTGATCGTCTCCGATCAGGCCACCCTCGACGCCTGGCTCAGCCAGCAACCGTCGCCGTCGCCGACGCCCAAGCCATGACCACGTCCGCTCGGAGATTCACGATGCCGGGTCCGGGCTTGCCGCGCGCCATCGTGGGCGCCGCGCTCGGGATCGGGCTCGGCGTTGGATCGGCCATGGTCCTGGGGACCGACGCGGGTCAGATGCTCGGTCTCGCCTACCTGTTCGCCCTTGTCGGCTTCCTCGCGGGCGTCGGCGCCTTCCGATTCTGGCTGCGCTGGGCCGCCGCCAAGCCGGTTGACCTCGAGGACGAACACGCCGCGCACGGAGTCGCCGGCGACTGGAAGCGCTACTTCCGGTTCACGACCGACCACAAGGTCATCGGCGTCCAGTACCTCATCACCGCGTTCATCCTGTTCTTCACGGCCGGGACGGCCGCGATGTTCATGCGCTTTGAGCTCGCCCAGCCGGGGATCGCCACGAGCAAGGAGCTCTACAACACGATCATGAGCACCCACGGGGCCATGATGATCACCGTCGCCCTGATCTCGATCATCGGCGGCCTCGGCAACTACCTCGTGCCGATCATGGTCGGCGCCCGAGACATGGCCTTCCCGAAGGCCAACGCGCTCAGCTACTGGATGCTCCCGCTGGCCGTCATCCTGGTGGCGATCAACCCGTTTCTGGGCGGCTTCGACAGTGGCTGGACGGCCTATCCGCCGCTCAGCCAGCAGGCCAACCTCGGCCAGCAGGCCTACTTGATGGCATTCGTGACCGTCGGCGCATCGTCGATCCTGAGTGCGATCAACTTCCTCGTGACGGTCTTCCGGATGCGCGCGCCGGGCATGTCCCTGATGCGCATGCCGATCTTCGTGTGGGCGTTGACCGTCACGGCCGTCCTGGCCCTGATCGCGACTTCGGTCGTGGCCGCGGCCTTCACGATGTTGCTGTTCGACCGCCTGCTCGGCACCTCATTCTTCCGCGCAACCCGCGGCGGCGATGTGGTCCTGTTCCAGCATTTGTTCTGGTTCTACTCGCACCCCGCTGTCTACATCATGGGTGTGCCCGGCCTCGGAGCGATTCTCGAGATCGTGCCGGTCTTCGCCCGGAAGCCGCTCTTCGCCTATCCCCTGGCCGTCCTCTCGTTCATCACGATCGGCGTGATGAGCTTCATGGTCTGGGCGCATCACATGTTCGTCAGCGGCATGGCCGAGTTCTTCCACATTCCGATCATGCTGACGACCGAATTGATCTCGGTTCCAACCGGAATCGTCTTCCTGTCCGCCCTCGGGACCATCTGGATGGGCAGGATCCACTTCAAGGTCCCGATGCTGTGGGTCTTCGGGTTCGTGTGGGCCTTCCTGATCGGCGGCATCACCGGCGTCTTTCTGGCCGATGTGCCGACGGACATCACCCTGAGCGACACGTACTTCGTGGTCGCCCACTTCCACTACACGATCGTGGGCGGCACGATCTACGGGCTCTTCGCCGGGACCTACTACTGGTTCCCGAAGATCACCGGCCGGATGTACGACGAGCGACTCGGGAAGATCCACTTCTGGTGGTTCACCCTTGCCTTCAACGCCACGTTCCTGCCGATGTTCTGGCTGGGAATCGAAGGCATGCGCCGCCGCGTCGCGGACTACCCGGCCGCGCTCGGGACGGTCAACCTGTTCGTCAGCATCGCCGGCGTCAACATCGCCCTGTCGGTCGGGCTGTTCCTGTTCAACATGGTCCGGTCCTGGCGTCGCGGCGCGATCGCGCCGGCCAATCCATGGCGTGCCCAGACCCTCGAATGGCAGGTCGCGTCGCCGCCGCCAATCGACAACTTCGACTTGATCCCCACGGTCACCGCCACACCGTACCAGTACGGATCGGTCGCTCCGGCGCCCGCTGAAGGGAGCGAAGGCTCGTGAGCGCACACGTCACCCACGTTGCCGCAGCGTCGCACGGCGAGGATCCTGCGGCCGCGCGCACCAACATGCTCCTCGCGGTCAAACTCGCGATCCTGTCCGAGATCATGTTGTTCGGGGCACTGTTCGCGGCCTACTTCGTCATTCGCGGCGCCAACGGCGAATGGCCGCCCGCGTCGGGTCCGGACCGCCCGGAACTCATCCTGCCCGGGATCAACAGCCTCCTGCTGGTCAGCTCGAGCGTGACGATGCAGCTGGCGGTGCGCGCGGCGTCGCGCGGTGTGGCTCGGTCCTCAATCGTCCGGTGGCTGGGTCTGACCCTCCTCCTCGGCGGCATTTTCATCCTGGTGCAGGGCTACGAGTTCGCGAACAACGGGTTCGGGCTGGATGCGGGCGTTTTCGGGTCGACGTTCTACATTCTCACCGGCTTCCACGGCGCGCATGTCCTGTTCGGCTTGGCCATGATCGCCATCGTGGCCAACCGTGCCCGGCTGGGCATGGTGTCGGCGGAGCACCACACGGCCGTCGAGGCAGCCAGCTACTACTGGCACTTCGTCGACGTGGTCTGGCTCTTTCTCTTCTCGACCCTTTACGTCCTGTAGGTCGCGGCGGCGACCCGGCGAGCATCGTCACGGCGGCTGCGTCGGGCATCGGCGCGCATCCAGCCGGCCACGAGGAGCGGCACGGTCGCCAGGAGAATCAGGTCGCCCGCGCCCCACATGATGGCGCCGCCGACCTGCTGGTCGACCCGGGCGCTCGGGCCCCAGGTTCGCTCGAGCGTTGCGTAGTGGGCATACAGGACGCTCGGTGCGAAGTAGATCGCGAGACCGACCGCGGCGTTCACCGGCATCTGGAGCACGACGTAAACAATGCGCGCGGGGTACCGCAGCCGGTGGGGGATCGGGTCGGATGCCACGATCGGTGACCAGAAGAGCGCCCCGGTGACGAGGAACACGACGTGCTCCACGACATGCAGGCTCGAGTCCTCGAGCGCCGCGTCGTAGAGCGGGCTGAAGTGGGTCAAGAACATCGTGGCCGTGAAGAGTGGCCAGGCAACCTGCGGCGAGGCCACGACGCTGACGACGCGTGAATGGAGGATCGGCAGGATCCGACGCCTGCGCGCTCGAGGGCTCGCCACGCGCAGCAGAAGCGTGATCGGGGCCCCGAGGGCGAGGAGGGGTGGAGCGACTGCGGCCAACGCCAGGTGCTGGACCATGTGCACGCTCAGGAACGCGTCTGCATAGCGATCCACTGCTGACACCAGGACCATAAGGATGGTCGCGAGCCCCCCAAGCCAGGCGGCGATTCGCCAGATCGGGACGGGGACCCGGGGGTGACCGCGGTTGACCTTCCACGCGGCGATCAGGTAGGCGGCGCCGGCAGCCACCGTTCCGATCCAGGGCATCGGGTCCAGCGACCACCAGCCGATGAAGCCGGCTACCGTCGGAGTCGGTCCGGCCGATCCATGGGCGAGCACGACACCGGTCGACAGGATGGCACCGCCAGCGCCGATGCCGGCTGAGGCGATCGCGACGAACCTGCGCATGGACCCGATGGTACGGCCGGGATCAGGCTCCAATGGGTCCGGCATGCGGGCCAGGGACTTCACGCACGCCACACTCTTGCGTCTCCGGTCCACACTTGCGGACTCCGCTTCTCATCGAAGGAGCACCTATGGCGCATCGTCCATGGCCCGTGATCCTCCTGCCGGGCGGCATCCTTCCCGCTCGACCTGCCTACGAGGCGCTCCTGGGCGAACTCGGCGACGAGGTCGACGCCCGCGCCAAGGATCTCGAGATGTATGCCGGGAGCACGGTTCCCCCGCCCGGGTACTCCCTTGAGACCGAGGTCGAGGGCATCCTTCGGACCGCCGTCG
>JAYWFP010000261.1:0-3568 GCA_043778745.1 Chloroflexota bacterium | reverse complement strand
CCTCGCTGTATACGCCGGCCGTCAGGCCGTAGGTCGAGTCGTTGGCAAGGGCCAGCGCCTCGGACAGCGAATCGACCTTCGAGATCGCCGTGAACGGCGCGAACAACTCGTCCTGGAACAGGCGATGGCCGGCCGGCAGGCCGACGACCGTCGGTTCGACATAGAAGCCCCTCGCCAGGTCCCCATCGGTCAGGTGCTCGCCGCCGGTGAACACGCTCCCATCGTGGCGAGCCTCGCTCACTGCCTGCTGGTGTCGGGCGACGGCCTTCGAATCGATGACCGGGCCGAGCCAGGCATCGCGGGATATCGGGTCACCAACCGCGAGCTTCTCCGTCTTCTCGACGAGCAGTCGAATGAGCTCATCGTGAACCTTCGAGTCGACGTAGACGCGGCTGTTGGCCGAGCACTTCTGGCCCCCGAACCCGAAGGCTGATCGCATTATCCCCTCGGCGGCTTCCTCGAGATCCGCGCTGCGGGTGACGATGGCCGGGTTCTTCCCGCCCATCTCGACGATGCACGGACGCGGATAGAGCGTCGAGAATGACTTGTACAGCCGGTAGCCGACGTCGTACGAGCCGGTGAACACGATGCCGTCGATGCCCTTGCTGGTCTGGAGCTCTTCGCCGACCGTCTCGCCTGGGCCCATGATGAAGTTCACGACACCATCCGGCATGCCGGCATCCTGCAACGCCTGGACGAGGTTCACGCCCGACAGCGGCGCCGCCGAAGCCGGCTTGTAGACGACGGTATTTCCGGCCATCACCGCCGCCGATACCGGGCCCGCTGCCAGTGCCATCGGAAAGTTGAACGGGCTGATCACCGCGAACACGCCGTGCGGACGCAGGACCGAGCGCGTGTGGACGGTCGCGTCGCCAAGGTTGTCCATCGGGTGGTCGTAGCCCGCGTTGTCCTCCATGGTCTTTGCGTAGTAGCGGATCAGGTCGGCGGCTTCCTCGACTTCGCCGAGTGCCTCCATGCGCGTCTTGCCAACCTCGAAGGCCATGTCCGCCGAATAGACCATCAGCCGATCCGAGATGAGGTCGGCCGCGCGCCGAAGGATCGCGAGGCGATCCTGCCAGGGCGTTCGGCGCCAGGCCGGTTGGGCGCGCCGGGCGGCCTCGACGGCGCGTGCCACGTCGTCGGCGTCGCCTTTCGCGAAGGTGCCGAGGACGATGTCCTGGTCGATCGGCGAGCGGACCTCGAAGGTCCCGGCGCCGCCTTCCACCCACTGGCCGTCGATGAACATCCGGTGCTGCCTCCCCAGGCCGGCTCGCGACGTTTCGACGCCGGCCTCGTACATCGCGTGCAGCTCCTCGTTGTCGTTGCGGAGCGTCGCGTACGTGATCTTGAAGCGCGGAGCGTTGGTGGTCATCGAGGTCTCCAGGGTCTGCGGGGAGGGCGATCGTCGATCGTCGACAGGGCCGGTCGGAACGTTCTTGACGGCCAGTCTAGCGCGACGCGGCCAGGGCCTCGACCACGGTTCCGACGTCGGGCGCCACGGCATCGGGACGCGCCGATCCACGCAGCTTGCCGGCCGCCGCCGCCGCTTCCACCATGGCGGAATCGGTCTTGCCGGACAGGACCAGGATGCCACGCAGCCCGGCTCGATGCGCCCCGGCCACGTCCGTCTGCAGATCGTCGCCGACCATCGCGATGTCCCGGAGACGGAGGCGTGGACCAGGCCCCGCGGACGCGATTTCTTCGGCCAGCGCGGCGGCTGCCTCCCGGAACACGACCTGTGACGGCTTCCCCGAGACGATGGCCCGGCGCTCCAGCGAGTACTCGAGGCCTGCCACGAGGGCGCCCGCGTCGAGCGTCACGCCCTGCGCCGTGACCCACCACGGATTGCGGTGCATCGCCACGAACGCCGCCCCGGCGCGGATGGCCCGAAAGGCGATGTTCAGGTTCCGGAACGAGAGGTCGTCGCCGGCGTCGCCGATGACCACGGCCCTGATGCCCGCCGTGTCTCGCTCCGCCTCGTCCGGGGTGAGCGTGTGCTGGCCCTCCCATTCGCGCAGGGCGTCGGGCGACGCCAGGACGAACAGCGGCTCGCCACGATGGTGGCGCGCGGTGTAACCCGCCGCTGCCGACGCCGCCGTTATGAGCCGGGCGGGATCCACCGCAATGCCGAAACTCCGCGAGACACCTGCCGCCAAAGACCGCCGATGGGCCGATGAGTAGTTCGTCACGACCCGATAGGGAATCGAGACGGCCTCCAGGCGGAGGAGGGCAGCCACGGCGCCGGGCAATGGCTTGCCGGCATACAGGAGCACGCCGTCGGCGTCGAGGATCAGCGCCCGGACGCCGGCCAATGCGCCGGCCAGTGCGACGCCCAGATCGGTTGCCTGCAACGCGCCGGGGCGCTGGGTCGTGCTCATCGGCCGATGGTAGTCTCCGCCGAGGCGACTGACCGCGCTGGTCCGGTGGGTGCCCTGCGCTGGAGGCAAGACGATGGGTTTGCTCGATGGAAGAACGGCCCTCATCTTCGGTGTCGCGAATGATCATTCGATCGCCTGGGGCATCGCGCGCGCTCTGCACGACGCCGGGGCCACGGTCGGGTTCTCATCGGTCGAGAGCCTCCTCGAGAAACGGGTGCGGCCCCTCGCCGCATCGATCGGCGCGACGTTCGTCGAGCCATGCGACGTCCAGTCGGACGACGACATCCGCGCGGTCATGACCAAATGGCAGGACGTCCACGGGCGGATCGACATCCTCGTCCACGCCCTGGCCTTTGCCCGCCGGGAAGACCTCGAGGGCACGTTTGTCGATACATCGCGGGACGGTTTCGCGCTCGCGATGGACGTGTCGACCTATTCGCTCATCGCCCTGGTCCGGGAGGCGCGCCCGATGCTCCGGCGGGGCTCGACCATCCTGACCCTGAGCTACTACGGCGCCGAGAAGGTGGTCGCCCACTACAACGTGATGGGCGTGGCCAAGGCCGCGCTGGAGGCCAGCGTCCGCTATCTCGCGGCCGACCTCGGTCCGGAAGGGGTGCGCGTCAATGCCATCAGTGCGGGGCCGGTCCGAACGCTGGCCGCTGCCGGAATCGCCGGGTTCAAGAAGCTCTACGGGTCGTTCGCGGACGTGGCTCCCCTGCGGGCCAACATCACGCCCGAGGACGTCGGCAAGACCGCGGTCTGGCTATCCTCGGATCTCTCCTCCGCGGTCACCGGGGAAGTCATCTACGTCGATGGTGGGTTCAACGTGATGGGCGTTCCGCTCGGCGAGGGCTGACCCGGATCCGCGGCGGCGCGCGGCGCGGCTTCCACACCATCAGGCGTCGGCCCGCGGCGCGGCTTCCACACCATCAGGCGTCGGCGCGCGGCGTGGCCTCCGCACCATCAGGCGTCGGCGAGCGGCGCGCTGCGGAGACCGGAGTTGCGATCGGCGCTACCAGCCGGCCGCGCCGGGTCCACCCTTGAACGGTCCGACGATCCGAACCGTGACCCAGCCTCCGTAGAAGCGCCCCGGCTGCGGTGTTGCGAGCTCGTCGTCAACCCACGCCTCGTCGACCCGGCCCGCGTAGAAGGCGAGATAGCCGGCGATCGATCCGTAGCCGATGCTCGGC
>JAYWFP010000260.1:0-3576 GCA_043778745.1 Chloroflexota bacterium | reverse complement strand
GTTCTCCGCCCGCCGGGCGGATCTGCCACGCCGCCCGCTGACCTCGACCGCGGTGCAGATGCTGGCGGGCTCGCTGGCGCTGTTCCTCGAAGGTGTCGTGACCGGCGAACTTGGGCGATTCCATGCCGAGGACATCACCGCCAGGTCGATCGGGGCCATGGTCTATCTGATCTTCATCGGCAGCTTGCTCGCGTTCAACGCCTACGCGTGGCTCCTCCGGAACGCGCCGCTGTCCCTCGTCGGGACCTACGCCTACGTGAATCCCGTCGTGGCCTTCGGGCTCGGTGCCGTCTTCCTGTCCGAGCCCATCACCCCCCGGACGATCATCGCCTCGGCCGTGATCGTCGTTTCGGTGGCCATGATCGTCACCGCGCGCGGCCGGTCCGCGCGGGCGCTTCGGGCGTCGGCCGCCGTCGATCCGGAAGTGGCCATGGTCTCGGCCACGCCCGAGGCGGGGCCGCTCAGCCTGGAGCCTGACCCTCAGCCAGTACGGTCCGGCTGACCCGCCGGGCCATCGACATCACCGCGAGCATCGGGTTGACGCCGACGCCGGTCGGGAACGTGGATGTGTCCGTTACGTAGAGCCCCGCGATGATGCGGCCGTCGGCATCGCGGACCCTCCCGCGCGGATCGGCCGCATGGCCGCGAATATCGGCGCCCATCCGGATCGTGCCCATCTGATGCGCCGAGAACACGGTGGCACGGTTCGGGCTGAAATCCATCGCTCCGATTCTGGCGATGAATGCCTCGAACCGCGTCGCCTCGTCATCCCCGTCCGTGGCATGGCGCAAGATGGGCGTCGCTGCCGCCAGGATCTCGACCGCACCCGCGGCTCGTGCCAGGCGCGCCATGGACCCAGCGGCATGCCGAAGGGTGCGGATTCCCTCGGCGTCGAGGTGGTAGTCAATGCGGACGCGACCGGCGCGCGTGAGCCTGGTCCGCCCCTCACCCCCGTCCTTCGTGACCGCCACCAGGGGCACCAGGTATCGGCTGTTGCGCAGCCAGCCCGCATGCTCCGCGGCCCCATCCCATGGAACGGCGAGTGCCAGCAGCCCCGGATGCCCCGGCGCTGATTCGATGACATAGCCCTGGCGACCAGCTTCCGCGTTCAGGAACTGCACGGAACGGGCCGCCTGCATCGCGCCCTGCCACATGTCGACGGGTGTCGCCATGCGGCCCGCGACGACCGGCACGGGATGGATCCGCAGGTGTCGGCCGACGGACCGGTGATGGGCCCCGCTGCCCTGGAGGATCGCCGGGCTCCGCAATGCGCCGGCCGCAAGCACGACCTGCGGCGCACGAGCCATGAGCCGCCGAGCCTGGGCCGACGTCGGGTCACCGAATCGCCCGAGAACAGGCATGCCGCTGACCGGGTCCTCGACGAGGACGTTGCCCTCGACGCCAACGACCCGGCCACCTTCGATGATCAGATTTGTGACGCGCACCCGATCCACGATCCGGGCGCCATTCCCGGCGGCCGTGGCGAGATGGACCCGCAGGCCGCCGAGCTTGGCGCCACGCGGGCATCCGAACGGACAACTGCCGCAGTCCGTGCAGGCACGGGCGTTTCGATGGATCGTTCCCGCCTCCCAGCCGAGCGCGGCCGCGCCGCGAAGAATGGCCGCATCCTTGGGCGGCACGAACGGCGTATCGGTTACACCGATCTCGAGCTCGATCTGCGTTCGATCGGCGTTCCACTCCGGCCCGTCGATCCCGTCCAAACCGTGATCGCGGGCCCACTCCGCACGGACCGGGTCCGGAACGTCGATACAGGTCATCCAGTTGATGACCGTCCCGCCACCGACCGCGGACCCAGCGAGCATGCTCACCGATCCATCCCAGGTGGACAGCAATCCATGGTTGAGATAGAGACGGGAGAACGCGTCCAACTCCGTGCGTGGCATGTTCGTCTCGTCAACCGCGGGACCCGCTTCCAGGACCAGCACGGATCGCCCGGCGGCCGCGAGTTCCGAAGCCATCACCCCGCCGCCGGCACCGGATCCGACCACGATCACGTCGGCTTCCAGGACGATCGGCTCGGGGCCGGGTGTTCTGTCGATCAAGATCGGCTTGACGACCGTCGGCTGCGCCGTGACCGGAGGGTCATCGGTCGCGTAGCCGATGGCTGTCAGGAGGCTGTTCTGTCCATCGGCATCGGGTGCTGCGTAGGCGAGGAACGACAGGAGCTTGCGGAGCGCCTGGAACCCGGACCGCTTGAGGGCGAGCGGCGAGTGGGCCCAACGGAGCATGAGGCGCTCGCGCTCCGGAATCGTCATGGCCGTCAGGCCTGCCAGGCGACCGGCCGTCACGAAGTTCGCCAGCGGCTGCTCGAGGAGACGGAGTACGAGTCGAAGCTGGGAAACCTGCGCAGGGTCGGCGGCGCGGACGAGCGCCTGAGCCGCAAGGTCCCCGATCCGGGCCGCATCAACTCCGGGGACGAAGGTCTCCGCGAGAGACGCCAGGGTGCGGACCTCCGCCGCGCTGAACCGGCCGGCTTCCGCTTCCATTGGTGGCTTGTCCTGCGCTGAGTCAGGCCCGGCCGGCGCCGGCGGCGACCGATGCCGGAAGCTGTTCGAACCCGTGGGCGGGCATCGGCTCACAGCGGATCGGCCGATCCTCGCGATAGCCGAGCGCGTAGTCGGCCTGGATCAGCGTATGGAGCTGGCTCGTTCCCTCGTAGATCACCGCCGCCTTCGAGTTGCGGAGGTACCGCTCGACCGGGAATTCATTGCTGTACCCGTTGGCCCCGTGGATCTGGATGGCATCGAGCGCACTCGCGACAGCATGATCGGTGGCAAACCACTTGGCGAGGGACGTCTCGCGCGTGTTCCGGACCCCGTGGTTCTTGAGAAAGGCTGCGCGCCAGACGAGCAGGCGGCCGGCCTCGATCCCGGCCAGCATCTTCGCCAGCATCTGCTTGACGAGCTGGTGTCGCCCGATCTCATCGCCGAACGTCTGGCGCTCATGGGCGTACTTCAGGGAGGCATCGAGGCATGCCTGCGCCAGGCCGACGTTCCCGGCCGCGACCGTGAACCGCCCCTGGTCGATCGCGCTCATGGCGATCGTGAAGCCCTCGCCCTCCTCGCCGATTCGGTGATCGGCGGTGACGCGGACGTTGTCCATGTTGATCAGGCCGGTGTTCCCCGCCCGGATCCCGAGCTTGCCGTGGAGCGTTCCGGTCGTCAGGCCCTGCATCCCGCGCTCGAGCAGGAACGCGGTGACGCCCTTGTGCTTCTTCGAACGATCGACCGACGCGAAGACCAGGAAGTGATCCGCGACGTCCGCCAGGCTGATCCAGATCTTCTCGCCGTTCAGGACGTACGAATCGCCATCCCGGCGCGCGGTCGAGGCCAGGCTGGCCGCATCCGTCCCAACCCCGGGCTCGGTGAGGCCGAAGGTTGCGAGCTTCTCGCCGCGCGCCTGGGGTACGAGCCAGCGCTGGCGCTGCTCCTCGGTGCCCCATTGCATGAGCGTCATCGAGTTCAGGCCGACGTGAACGCTCTGGACGACGCGGAACGCCGTGTCCGCGCGCTCGAGCTCCTCGCAGATGATCGCGAAGCTGAGGTAGTCCATCCC
>JAYWFP010000259.1:0-3581 GCA_043778745.1 Chloroflexota bacterium | reverse complement strand
GATCCGCGCGATGGGCCCGCTCGGTGTCGTGGTGGCCCAGCTCCCGTTCGTGTTCGTCCACCTCGGCAAGCCCGAGATCGAACTGTTCTCGACCCTCGTCGGCGGCATAGTCTTCGGCTGGCTCGACTGGCGCACCCGCTCCATCTGGTGGAGCGCCCTCGGCCACGTCTACATCCTCACGCTCATCGTCTTCGTCGCGGGGGCGGCACGAACGGGCTGAGCGGACCCATTCGGCGTCGAGCACCTCAACGCCGGTTCGGGGTTTGGTCCTGTTGACAATGTGATACCGAGCGGTATCATCCTGCCATGCCCATGACACTTCGACTGACCGCCGAGGAGACCGAGGCGCTGCGCGAAACCGCGCGGCGGGAGCACCGATCCATGCAAGACGTCGCACGAGCCGCTATCGGGGATTACGTTTCGCGCCGCAACCGGCGACGTGATGCCCACCTCGAGGCGATCGTCCAGGAGGACGCCGAGTTGCTGCGACGGCTCGGGGGCGATTGACCGAACACCTCGATCTCGACGACCTGCTCAGCGCTGCCGAGCGGATCCTCGGCAGGGCACCGGAGATACGGGACATCGGGATCCTCGATGCCGCCGTCGCACGGACCCGGGCGTCGGTCTTCGGCGAGGATGCCTATCCGGACCTTGATACGAAGGCCGCCGCGCTACTTCATTCGATCGTCACTGGCCATGCGCTGATCGACGGCAACAAGCGCCTCGGCTGGGTCGGCGTTCGCCTGTTCTACCGATTCAACGGCCGCGACCTGCAACTACCGCTCGATGACGCATTCGACCTGGTGATGGCCGTGGCCGACGGCTCCCTTCGGGATGTCCCGGCAATTGCCACTCGACTGCGGCTCGGCGTCTCGGACTTCACCGACGCCGACTGATCCAGGGCGGGTTCGAAACCTGGCGCAGGGAGGCGTCGCGAACAGGCTCAGGGCCTCACGAGGCGGCGAGCACCTCGACCGAAATCGGGACGGAGGGCCAGGCGCGATCGGTCGTGGTGATGCGGTCGGCGCCGTGCACGAGCGCCGTGGCGACGACCAGCGCGTCGGGTAGCCCCATCGAGGCGCCATGCGTCGCACGAAGCGTGGCCGCTTGCGCTGCGATCGACCGATCGGCAGGCTCAACACGGGCCGGGAGTGAGTGTGTCGGCACGGTCCGGTGGGCCCTGGTCAGGCGCTGTCAGGGGCGGGAAGGTGTCAATGGAACAGCACTCCCCCGCACTCCTCGGTCCCATCGATACCCGATGTCGCCGATCCGATTGGAGCTCCATGCGCTTCCAGGCGGGCAACTAATCCGGGTGCTGCATCCGTTCCAAGAGAACCCTCCGATTGCGGCTCAAGCGTCCCGATCCTGGTGCAGTCCTCTGACAGAATTTCGACTGGGACACTAGAGCCCCCGGTCCACGACAAGGCGAAACCATCCGCTTTCGGTCGGATCCGAATCACCAAAGGCGCGGAGTCACTACTGGGCGAGCGGTTCACTCGAAGCAGGTAGACCGAGCCCGAGTCGTTCCGGGCGTAGAGCGAAGTGTCCCCGCCCGCCGTACAACTCGCCGTTGTGAGAGCGACTGCAGCCACCAGGACGATGAGGAAGCGCATTCCTATCTAGCAGTCCCACTCGCGCCGGGACTCCTCGAGTTCAGCCGCGCCGTAGACGCCGGTCAAGGCGCCCGCATATTTCGTCACCGCGTTGACATGGCGCACCAGGAGCACCTCACCTGGTCCGCGCACTTCGACATGGAGGAAGTCCTCCGTCCGAATCCCCGCTCGCTCGAGCGCGTCGATTGGGAGCGTCACCTGATGCTTCGCACTGACTCGTGCGTGGCCACGTCGCGTCTCTTCTCGTCCGCTCATGCGTAGAGGTTAGACGGTGTCGTACCAGGGGCAAGCCCTGGCCGCCATCCGGGATGCCGCGGAGGAGAGTCGGCGTTGCCGCGGGCTGGGCCTAACCCCCGGCGAGTCCTGACTCTGGCGAGACTGGACCATGGCTCAGCAGGCGTCGATATCGCTCCCATCACTACAAGCAGGGGAAGAGCGACGGTAACGACAAGGCGAAGGGGCCCGCGGTTGGCCAAGGGCGGTCGATATCGCGCCCATTCGTAGCCTCAAGGTGCGGGCTTCGATACGGCGTCTCGAGATTGGCAGAGGCCGCTCGCTTGTTGCCCGGCAACCCCGCGTTGTAACAGTGGGGGCGATACGCAGCTCGAGATGGGTCGCCATGGGCGACCGGGGCGACCGGGGCGACCGGGGGCCGCAGCCGGGGGAGCCAGCCAGCTGCCCTGGAAGCGAACTCGGGCAGGCTCGTGCCGGTGTAGCTCGTGTGGGTGCCCACGGGTCGTAGCGGCGGCTCGCACTGACGGCACCCGTGGCGTCGGCGGTGCAGGTCAGAATCGCTGCCCTTTGATAGTCCACGCTGCCGTATCGCAGGCGCATTTCCTCACTGGGACGCGCAGGCGTCAGTCGGCTCAAGAACGACCTCGTCGGGCGAGAGGTTCTGTTTGACCGATACGGTCACCTCCGGCCTCGCACCAAGCAATTGGGTAATCGTCACGATCGACGACACGGCGGGAACCTCGCCGCGAAAGAGTTCGAGACAGCCGTCCGGATCGATGACGATGATGGTGCGCGGGAGTTCGGGGGGACCCTCACTCTGCACCATTTGCCATAGGTCATCGAAGTGCGGGACGAGCCAGCCCACCGTTCGCGAGCCTGTCTCGAGGCGCACGATGAGATCCTTGTTCGCGTCGTTTAGGGCAGCAAAGATCCATCCCACCCGTCCTCCCCCGCAGCTGGTGAATGCCCCGGCAACTATCGCTGCCAGGAAGACCGACGCGACGCGGCGGTTTCGACTAGCCATGAAGCCTCGCCCGGACTTCGTTTAGGTCAGGGTCCGCTCGGTAGATCCACATCGAATTGCGAATGGCGGCACCGACGCTCCACGCGCCGAGTTGCCCATAAGACCTGTGCCAAGGCGCCAAGGCTGGCATTAACCGCATGACGCAGCCAGAGTAACTTGCTGTCTCCGGCCCGCGTGAGCGCCATCAACACGCCACCGCTCATCGCCGGTTATCCTTCACCCCGGCCCCGAACGAGCCCTCGACGCAAGCAGGGACAGGCGGCGCGCGGCGCGGCGGCCATGACACCGGACCCATTGCCCAATCATCAGGTGGTGCTCATGAAGATCGGAGTCGCCAGGGAAACCGCGGCCGGCGAACGGCGCGTGGCCCTGGTACCCGAAGCCCTCGGCAAGCTCACGGCCGCCGGGCTCGAAATCCTCGTCGAGGAAGGTGCCGGACTCGGCGCCCTGATCCCGGATTCGGCCTATGTCGATGCCGGTGCGACGATCGTCAAGACGGACGCGCTGTATGCCCAGTCGGACGCGATCCTCCGTGTCCAGAAGCCGAGCGAAGCCGAGGTCAAGCGCCTCCGCTCCGGCCAGGCCGTGGTCGGGCTGCTCGGCCCGCTCCTGGATCCGAAGCTCATGGAGACCCTGGCCAAGGCCGGCGTCAGCGCCATCAGCCTCGATGCGATCCCGCGGACCCTGTCCCGCGCCCAGACGATGGACGC
>JAYWFP010000258.1:0-3581 GCA_043778745.1 Chloroflexota bacterium | reverse complement strand
AGCCGTTGCCATGAACGCGGCCCCACGAAAGGACCATCGATGACCGTCCACCACGTCGTGACTGGCGTCCACAGCGGGCTGCACAAGCCCATGTTCCACGACGTGACGGCCGAGGCCGTCGCCGCCGTTGCAGCCTCAGGGGTCCAGGCTGGGATCATCACGATCTATTCGCAGCACACGACCTGCTCGGTGATCATCCAGGAGGAATCGCACGACCGGACCTTCGATGGGACTGAATTCCTGCTCCAGGACATGCTCGATCGTCTCGAAGTGATGGTGCCGACCTCCCGCCACGAGGGCCAATACCTCCACCCAGGCCCCAAGCACATCGCCCACGCGACCGGCAACCTGGGCGAAGAAGCGTGGTGGAGCCTCAACGTCGATGCCCACATCCGGTCCGGATTCGTCGGCCGATCCGAGACGATTCCGATCAACGACGGGGCGATGGAGCTCGGACAGTTCGGGCGGATCTACTTCGTGGATTTCGACGGCGTGCGACCACGTGACCGCAAGGTGCACTTCACGGTGATGGGGGAGTAACCCAAGGCGTCAGGGCGTTTGCCAGCGAGTGCACTCACCCGCGACAATCGCGTCATGGACCTGTTCGGTTGGATCGTCATCGGGCTCATCGCCGGCTCCATCTCGGGCTGGTTCGTCGGAACCCACAGCGTCAAAGGCTGCCTGCCCACGATCGTCGTGGGCATGGTCGGCGGCATCGTCGGTGGCTGGCTCGCGCGGGAGCTCGCCTTCGGGCGGACCGAGGGCTTCGTCGGCGCGTTGATCTTCGCAACGCTCGGCTCGATCCTCGTCCGCATCGTCCTGCGCGCCCTCGAAGGTGGTCGCTAGGGTCCGCCTGATCGTGGCAGCTAGCCGCGCTCGAGCCGGGCCGCGGCGACTACACGGATCTCCCAATCCACACGCCGCGACTCGAGCATCAGATCGTGGAGGGCGGCTCGAGCAGGAGGCCGAAGTCGACCGGCCCGGCCGGTGCTGGGCCATGGATCCGGGCCTCCATCTCGGCGCGGCCGGCCGTCCGCAGGACGGGTGCGCTGGGTAGTCCGGCGATCCGTTCGACAGGCAGGTCGACGACGCGGTAACCCATGTCGCGCATCGTCTCTCGGTCGAGCTCGAGTGGATCTCGGGACATCGATCAACCTCGTCGAATTGGCTCCCGATGGCATCCGCCGCCACAGAGTAGGAGCGCGCGCGCGGCACCAGACGACGCCCTCGGGTCCGCGGATTCTCGGCGCCATGGCACGGGATGTCCCGACCGAGCCACCACCTCGGCGCGCCTCCCTCGAGGCTAGTCGCGGCCCTCCCTGTTCCATCGGGCCGCAGGGCGAGACGATATTGTCGAGGTTCTCGACCGCTATTGCGCCGGGATCGCCGATCCCGTTACCGACGCCTTGCTCGGCGGAGCGGAGACCTCCGGTGCTGAGCCAGGCGTCTCAGGGCTGCTCGCGGAACGCGGTGCACTCTGCGCCTGACCCATCTGTGAGGGTCAGTCCGCCCGAATCCCAGCGTGCGAACACGCACCGATCGACGCCGAGGAATTGGGTCGAGTAGCGCGCGGCGTAGATACCGCTCTCTCCAACCTGCCCCAGGTAGTCCGGTCGGATCGTCGTGGTCGAGAACAGGCGTTCAGGGCCCGTTGGCGTGGCCATTTCGGCGGCGATGTCGGCCGACGTCATGCCGACAAAGGCGCGTCCAATTTCGGCGGCCAGAGCGTCACGCCGCGCGTCCGCGCCGAGGTTCATCGCTACCCACGCGGACCCGGCGATCGCTCCAGCGACGAGGATGGAGGTGGTGATCACCTTCAGAGTCCATTCGTGGCGCTGCGTCCGCGGAACGACGGTGGCCAGGGCCGCGCCGGCGACGCCACCCACAGAGTTGGCGATGAGGTCCCCTGGGTCCGGCGCTCCGAGGCCGAACAGGCCCTGCGCGACCTCAATACAGGCTGACATCGCGATCAACACGACGCCGGTGACCAACGCTCGACGGGTAGCGAGCGCCACGAACAGGCCGGCCGGCGCGAACAGCAGCACATTCAATCGCCACAGGAGATCGATCACGAAGATTCGCTCCCAGCAATTACCGGTTTCGAGGCAGGCGAACGTCGGGTTCCCGAATCCGACGCTGTTGCCGCTGATCGCACGGTTGCCGAGCGTGACTCCCACGATCAGCGCGATCGAAAGCAGCGCGACCGTCGTGAGCCATCGGTTCGCGTCGAGCCGACGCGCGATCGGTGCGGCCAAAACCACCGCGCCGAACGCGAGGACCAGCATCGTGAAGCCGCCGCCGCGTGAAGCCCACTGACTCAGGCCCCGGCTGAGATCGTCCATCAACACCGGCGCATGGTATGTCGCGGGTCTCAAGGTCGTGCCATCGAACGCATACCGACAGGCTATCGACAACGACGCTCTCCGCGTCTCGTACGATTGGGCCGATGTCCGATGCGGCCGCCATCCTGATCAGCGGGTCCATTGCCGGGATCGGTGGTGGACTGTGGCTGCTCGTTCGCGGTTTCGGCGGCTACCGGCGCGCCGGGCGCCTGGACGACACAGGTACGTCCCGGATCGCGACCCTTGCTGTCGGCGAGGTTCGCGTGACCGGTCGCGTTGAGCCGGCGGAGCTGGCCCTGACCTCACCGCTCCAGAGCCGACGATGCGTCTACTTCCGATCCCAGGTCCGGCAGCAACAGGGACGATCGATGCAGACCGTCCTGGACGAGAAGCGTGCCGTCGGGTTCCGTGTACGGGACGACAGCGGTGCCATCCGTGTCTTTCCTCGTGGCGCGATTTGGGACGCGCCAGCCGTATTCAAGGAGGGGGACGGGTTCTCAGGGGATCGTCCGCCGGGACTCGCCCTACGGTCGGGATCCGCGATCGGACCGGGCACCCTTGATCGCGAGGACCTGATCGCACAGTTGCTGACCGTCCGCCCATCGTTGGGTGGGTCCGATCTCGGAACGATGGGCAGTAGTCGAGTGGGCATCATCAGCGGGACCGGTCGCGGCCGGAGCGAATACGAGGAGGCACGGATCGAGGTGGGGGACACCGTGACGATCATCGGGACGGCGCTGCCCTTCGATCAGTTACCCGACCCCGATGGCGCGGACCTGGCCGAGGGCTCGGCCGTCGGCGGGCCGTTGGCCGCGATGGGCGATCCGGAAATCGCCGCTGATCTCGACGCGGCCGGGACGCTGGCTGCGAATCCGGAAGAAGCCTGGGGGAACGCCTCAATCCCAGGGTTCGGTATCGGCGAGCCGGTCCGAGCGCCCCACCTGAATCCGGAAGCGTCGCCGGAATCGGTTGCCGACCACGACACAGCGGAGCGCTTCACGCGAACCTTCGCGATTGCGCCCGGGGAGCTCGTACTCGCGATCGGCCAGGGCCGTCCGATGCTCGTGTCCCTCGGAGCGCCGTCCGTTGCCGTTGCGCGCGGCAAGGACCAGTTCCTTGTCGGCCTTCTCGGAGCCGTCGTGGCCATCGGATCCGCCGTCATGCTGGCGATTGCCATCAGCGGCACAATCGGGCCATGAGCCCTCAGGCATTCGCCGCCCTGTTCTCGTTCCTCCTCGT
>JAYWFP010000257.1:0-8470 GCA_043778745.1 Chloroflexota bacterium | reverse complement strand
TCGAGCGCTACGCGACGGCTATCGCCGATCTCCTCGGACGCGACCTGGCCTACCCGTGCTTCTGCACGGCTGAGGAACTCGATGCTGATCGGAAAGCGCAGGAGGCTGCCCATCTGCCGCCGAAATATGTCGGCCGCTGCGCCACGCTGACCACCCTCGAACGAGCGGCGCGAGCGACCGGGGGGCGCCCGCCCGCGATCCGGTTTCGTGTTCCGGCCGAGGTGATCGCATTCGATGACGCCGTGCGCGGCCGGGTTGAGATCGACACGTCGAATCTGGGCGGCGACTTCGTGATCGTCCGGGGCGACGGGACCCCCCTTTATCACTTCACGGTCGTCGTCGATGATGCCGCGATGGAGATCAGCCACGTGATCCGGGGCGAGGACCACCTGTCCAACACCCCCAAGCACATCCTGCTGTTCCGGGCCCTCGGCCACGCTGAGCCCGTCTTCGCCCATCTGCCGCTGATCCTCAATCCGGATCGGTCGAAGATGAGCAAGCGCAAGAGCCAGACCGCGATTTCCGATTACATCGCGCAGGGCTTCATCCGCGAGGCCCTCGTCAACTACCTGGCCCTCCTCGGCTGGTCCACCGGTTCCGAGGAGGAGATCCTGTCCTTCGATGAGATCGCCACGCGCTTCGACCTCGACCACGTGCAGAAAGGCGGGGCGATCTTCGACCGTCAACGCCTGGAGTGGATGAACGGCCAGTGGATCCGCCGGCTCACGGACGACGACCTGGTGACCCGGCTCCTGCCATTCCTCGAGGCCGAACACATCGCCGGTCGGATCGATCGCACGCCCACGGCCGACGAGGTCCAGATCCTCCTGCCGATGATCCGTGAGCGGCTCCCCACGCTCGGTGCGGTGGGTGACCTGATCGGGTTCCTGTGGATCGACCAGCTGGTCGTGGAGCCCGCGATGCTGGTCCCGAAGCGCTGGGACCCTGTGATGACGCTTGCCGGTTTGACCGCAGCCCGGGCCACGATCGCCGACACCGGCGCCGTGAGTTTCGAGGCCGATGAACTGGAGCCACCGCTTCGCGAACTGGCCGAGGCCCGCGGGTGGAAGGCCGGCGACCTGTTCATGGCCATTCGCGTGGCTGTGACCGGGCGGACCGCGACGCCGCCCCTGTTCGACACGCTGGTCGCGCTCGGACAAGAGCGGGTCCTGGAGCGCCTCGATGCCGCGATCTCGATCCTGGAAGGAGCGTCTCGATGACCCGCGACGATGTCCAGCGCTGGCTCGATCGGTACATCGAGGCCTGGATGACCTACGACCGGGACCAGATCGCGGACCTGTTCAGCGCCGATGCCGAATACCGCTACCACCCGTGGGACGAGCCGGTCCGCGGCCGCCAGGCGATCGTCGACGACTGGCTTGCGCCCGACGGCGATGCGAAGAACCGCGACAAGCCAGGCACGGTCGAGGGGCACTACTCGTGTTTTACCGTCGACGACGATCGCGCCGTCGCGATCGGCGACACCGTCTACCGCGATACCCCGGACGGCCCGCCGATCCGCAGTTACGAGAACGTCTGGCTCATGGCGTTCGAGGCGGATGGGCGCTGCCGGAGCTTCATCGAGTACTACATGAAGCGGAAGATCTGAACCCGTCGATCACCCAGCCGCATGTTGCGACCATCCGGCGACCCTCAACGTTCCGCGGCATTGTCTGATCAGCCAATGCCCTGTTAACACGACCGCGTATTCTCGATGGTGATGGCCCGCTCGATCCTCGTCGTCGAAGATGAACCGACCCTCCGGGAGACGCTCGTCGAGGCGCTCGAATCCGAGGGCTTCCGCGTCACCTCGGCCGGTGATGGCCGCGTGGCGCTGGAGCGCTTCCGGGCCGATCGCCCGGATCTCGTACTGCTGGACCTGATGCTGCCGGAGATCTCCGGAATCGACGTGTGCCGGATCATTCGGGCCGAATCGCCGGTGCCGATCATCATGCTGACCGCCCGCGGCTCCGAGGTGGACAAGGTGGTGGGCCTCGAGCTCGGCGCAGACGACTACGTGACCAAACCGTTCTCGCTCCGGGAGCTGTCGGCGCGGATCCGGGCGATCTTCCGTCGAGGCGATCAGGCCAGCACGACCATGAACGCCGCCATCGTTGATCTCGGCAGCGTCCAGGTCGACCTCGCCGGGCACCAGATTCTCCGAGACGGAGCCGAGATCAGAGTCAAACCCAAGGTCTTTGAGCTTCTCGCCTTCCTCGTGCGCCATGCGGGCCAGGTGGTCACGCGAGACCAGCTTCTCGAGCTCGTCTGGGGTTACGACTACGCCGGCGAGACCAGGACCGTCGACGTCCACGTTCACTGGCTTCGTGCGGCCGTGGAACTGGATCCGGCTCAGCCGACGCTCATCCAGACGATTCGCGGTGTTGGGTACGTTCTGCGCCGGCCCTGAAGGCGCTTCCCGCGCCGCGGCTCCGGCTAG
Source organism: Chloroflexota bacterium (assembly GCA_043778745.1). GTDB lineage: Bacteria > Chloroflexota > Limnocylindria > Limnocylindrales > CSP1-4 > UBA5189. The sequence continues at coordinate 6,030 of JAYWFP010000257.1, read as the reverse complement.
GGGACCCCGGCTACAGGACCCGGCTGAGCAGCTCCCAGGCAACCCAGGCAGCCGCGCCCGATGCGGGGATCGTGAGAATCCAGGCGATCAGGATGTTCCCCGCCACACCCCAGCGCACGGCTGACAACCGATCGCTGGAACCGACGCCCATGATCGCGGACGAGATCACGTGGGTGGTGGAGACCGGCATCCCGAAATGCGATGCCGTGAGGATGATCGTGGCGGCAGTGGTCTCGGCCGCGAACCCGTGGACCGGATCCAGCTTGACGACTCGTTGGCCCATCGTCTTGATGATCCGCCAGCCTCCGGCCGCGGTTCCGAGCGAGATGGCGGATGCCGCGAGGAGGATGACCCAGATCGGGATCGGGGCATCCTTGGGCAGGACGCCGGCGCCGATCAGGGCGAGCGTGATGATGCCCATCGTCTTCTGGGCATCGTTCGAACCGTGACTGAACGCCATGAACGCCGCCGATACGACCTGCAGACGTCGGAACCGATCGTTCAACCGGCGGGGGTGCCCGCGTCGAAAGACGTTCAGGATCACGACCATCAGGCCGAACCCGATGATGATCCCGGCAACCGGTGATGTCACGAGCGGGAAGATCACCTTGTTGATGATCCCGTCGATCTTCAATGCCCCGGTCCCGCTCGCCGCGATGACGGAACCGATGAGCCCGCCGATCAGGGCGTGGCTCGAGGACGATGGAATGCCCAGTCGCCAGGTGATCAGGTTCCAGATGATGGCACCGATGAGCGCCGCGGCCACGATGATCTGCCCCGCACTGCCGTCGGGGGTGACGGCGATCCCCGAGGCGATCGTCTTCGCGACCGCCGTTCCGGTGAGTGCGCCCAGGAAGTTCGCGCTGGCTGACATCAGAATCGCGTGATCGGGCCGGAGCGCGCGCGTCGAGACGGACGTGGCGATCGCATTGGCGGTGTCGTGGAATCCGTTGATGTAGTCGAAGGCAACGGCCAGCACGACGACGATGATCAGGAGAAGGGAAAGGCCTTCGGGCACGAGCAAAGGCTATCAGGACCAGCGCCGGTCGTGCTCGCCGGCTGTCCGCCCGATGATCAGCCTCCAGCGCCGCTATCCTTCCGCGCATGCGCCTGAGTCAGCTCTTCTTCGCCAGCCTCCGCGACGACCCGGCCGATGTCGAGATGCCGTCGCATCGCCTTCTGGTTCGGGCCGGCTATATCCGCCAACTCGGCTCAGGGATCTACTCGCTTTTGCCGCTCGGTTTTCGCGTCACCCAGCGCGTCGAGCAGGTCATCCGCGAGGAGATGAACCGGATCGGCAGCCAGGAGATGGAGATGCCGGTCGTGCATCCGGCCGAGGTCTGGAAGGAGAGCGGACGCTACTACAAGATCGGCCCGGAGATGGTCCGCTTCAAGGACCGCGGGGATCGGGACATGGTCCTCGCCATGACCCACGAGGAGGTCGTCGCGCTCCTGCTTCGCGACATCGTCCAGAGTTATCGGCAGCTGCCGATCATGGTTTATCACTTCCAGACCAAGTTCCGTGATGAGCCCCGGTCCCGTGGGGGCCTGATCCGCGTCCGCGAATTCGTCATGAAGGATGCCTACAGCTGCGATCGCGACGAGGCGGGCCTGGACCGGAACTATCGTCTCCAGTACACGGCCTACGAGCGGATCTTCGAGCGCCTCGGCCTGAAGGCCATTGCCGTCGGGGCGGACGTGGGGATCATGGGCGGCTCCGGAGCCCACGAGTTCATGGTCCTCAACGACTTCGGCGAGGACACGCTGGTCCTGTGCGATGCCTGCGGGTTCGCGGACAATCAGCAGATCGCCGTGGTCGGGAAGCCGGATCCCGCTCCGGAGGCGGCGCTGCCGATGGAAGACGTCGAGACGCCGGACGCCACCACGATCGACTCTCTGGCGACCTTTCTGGATGTCCCGCGCAGCCGAACCGCGAAGGCCGCGTTCTTCATGGCCGGCGACGAGCGGTTCGTCGTTGCGATCGTGCGCGGTGACTACGACGTGAACGAGACGAAGCTCGTCAACGTGGTCAAGGCCCGCGGCGGACTCCGGCCGGCGACGGTCGAGGAGATCAAGGCACGGGGCATGGAGGCGGGTTATGGGTCGCCCCTCGGTGCGCGCGATTCGGTTGTGGTCGTGGACGAGCTCGTAGTGCGATCACCGAACCTCGTTGCTGGTGCCAACCGCGTCGGCTGGCACGTGAAAAACGTCAACGTGCCGCGCGACTACACGCCCGACCACGTCGCCGAGATCACCAACGCCCGGGCCGCGGATCCGTGCCCGAACTGTGGCCAGCCGGTCGTTCTGCGGCAGGGGATCGAGGTCGGCAACATCTTCAAGCTCGGGACGGACTTCAGCGAGGCGTTCGGCGCGACGTTCCTCGGCGAGGACGGGCAGGCTCACCCCATCGTCATGGGTTCCTACGGCATCGGCCTCGGGCGGAACGTGGCCTGCATCGTCGAGGCCCACCACGACGCCAAGGGAATTGCCTGGCCGGACGAAGTAGCGCCCTACGCGGCCCATCTCGTCACCATCGGCGCGAACCGCGATCCGCAGATCTTGGAGATCGGGGATCGCTTACACGAGATCGCGGCCGCCGCCGGACGCGACATCCTGTACGACGATCGCGATGAATCGCCCGGGGTGAAGTTCACCGACGCCGAGCTTCTCGGCATGCCCTGGATCGTGACGGTCAGCCCACGCTCGATCGCGGCCGGCGGCGCGGAGGTGACGCGCCGGGCCAGCGGCGATCGCTCCACGGTCCCGCTCGAAACCGTCGAACGCTGGCTCCGTAATGGGTTCGAAATCCCGGTGCCCGCGAAGGCCTGAGTTCAGGTTGCCGTGGTGCGGGCTGGCTGATGATCAGCTCGGCGTCTCGATCGGACCCGCGGCGTTGGGCTTCGAAATGTCAACAATCATCCGGAATGTGCCTGTGTCCGCGCCGTTGACGCCCTCACCCGAGGCTTCCGAGTGCACCAGATACCCGCCGTCCGTGGCAAGCCACACGTCGGACGTCCAGTTTCCCTGGAACCCCGCGATAGCGCCGAGGATGGTTGCGATTCCCTCGCCGCCCTTGAAGTGCGTGGACGGGACGCCGTTCTTGGACTCCGTTCCGGCGTTCGTGAAATCGTTGCCAAGCCCCGCGAAGTACAACCCGAAGATCTGCTCGGGCCGGAACGACGCGAAGATCTGGGCAAACTGGCTTGCCTGCGCCAGCGGAATCGCCTCCCATGGGTCGGTAGCGTTATTTCGGACCCACGACAATTCGCCGATGATCAGCACTCCCGTCGAGCTCTTCAGGGTGTCGTCCGAGCCGTATTCGTCCATGACCAGGCGGCTCGCCTTGTCGGGCCGGTTCACGACGACGCCTGACATGACGTTCCGGCTCTTGGTTTCCACACCCGCCGTCATCTTGGACGTCGCGATCTCCACGCTGTACTCGTACGAGTCGAGCGCATCCAGAGCGGTCGTCGCTCCCCCGAACGCCAGCCCTCCGTCGGGTGTGCCAACACTCGAGTCTGGGGTCGCCGTGGCACCTGGGGTGGCCCTCGGCTCCGGTGTCGCCGTCTGCCCGGGCGCCAGGGTCGGTGCGGCGGATGACGATCCACCACACGCAGCGACTACCAGTGAGGTCCCGATGACCACGGCCAGTAGCCCGCCATACATCGATCGTGTGCGACCCATTTCGAACCCCCTTCGGTGACCCTCAAAGGAGAGCGACCTGCTTCGTTGGACGCTGTTGACATATGGAACTCCGCCCGTCCTCTGACAGCGAGCCTACCGGAACGGTAGGGCACCCGCGAGTCCAAGTGGCGGCTGCCTTGATCTAGACCGGCTCCGGCCCTGCGTCCGACTCGTCGACGGCCGTCCCGTCGAGGGCACGAATCGGCCCGTCAGAACTTGCCGCGCTCGTCGCTGCGGCGAGGACGACGCTCGAAACCGATCCCGCCGGGACCGCATCCCCTTCTGGATCGTGGGTGCGGGCGATCGCAAAGGTGATGCTCGGAGGGATCGCGGCACCGATCGAGACCTCGCTGATCCGGTACGGCGAGTTCTTGGCCTTCAGCGCGTGGTTCGCCTTCTCCTGGAGCGCCGTGGCCTTGATGATCACGTCGGCGAGGATCGCCGGGTCGATTCGATCGATGGCCGTCGCCACGCCCCGCTTGGCGCGGGACATCGCCTGACGGGCGCGCTCTGCCGTGGCCGGGTCGTGGAGCATCGTCTGGGCCCGACCAGTGGTGTCCACGGCCGCATTCCGCGCCGATTCCGCAGCCTGCCTGGCCTGCTCGGCCGCCTGCCCAGCGGCCTGTTTCGCCCGATCTAGGAAGCTCATCGATCACTTTCTCCGGCTGTGCTCGGTCGCAACCCTCGTGCCCGGCCACCCGTGGCGCGTTGGCTTGGTCAGGCGTGCTTGATCGTGATCCGTTCGATGATGTTGGCCACGTCCTCGCACTTGTCGATGGTCGCCTCGAGCAGGGCGTAGACCTCTTTCCACTTGATAACCTCAAGGGGATCGCCGCCGCCCGAGAACAGGTCCGCGATTGCCTGGCGAGAGAGCTGGTCACCTTCGTTCTCGAGCCGATGAACCTCGATCCAGTACTTCTCCAGGCCGCGGAAGCCTCGCAGGTGGGTGAGCGCCTCGTGGAGCTGCTCGCACTGGCGAACGATGATCGACGCCTGCTGGATCGCGACCGGTGTGGGCGCATCGATCCGATAGAGGACGAACGTGTCCGCAACCTCCTCGACGAAGTCGAGGACATCGTCGAGCCCGCTGATGAGCGCGTGAATCTCTTCGCGATCGAACGGCGTGACAAAGGTCGCCTCGAGCCGATGCCCAATCTCGTGGCTCAGTTCGTCGCCGCGATGCTCGGCATCACGGATTTCGCCGGCGCGGCGCTCAAGGACGTCGTAGGACCGAAGCATTGCTTCAAGAAGTCGAGCGGCACCCAGGACGTTCGAGGCATCCTCGGCGAACAGGTCGAAGAATCGTTCTTCGCGTGGGATCAGGCGCAGGCGCAACGCGATCTCCTCGGCCGAAGGTGCGGCAGTGTCACGGACCGGCACTCTGTCCACGACACGGCTACAGAGTACCGCGCACCGCCGAAGTTGAGTCACAGTCGTTGATGGTGCTGTGCCATGCTCTTGAGCGTGGACTGGATCGTCGTTGGATTCATCGGCTTGGAGGCCGTTCTCATCACCGTGGCCGTTGCCGTGGCCCTCGCTCGCGGCCGCACGCTCGACGCCCTCACCGACCAACTTGCCGATGACGCCCGATCGCGCGGCGCAGCGCAGGCTGGAGAGACACTCGTCGACCGTGCCGCTCGCCTCCGCAGACGGGCCACGGCCGCGGAGTACGCGCTCGACCAACGCCTCGTGGATCTCGCCTACCTGGCCGATCTCATCGGCGTCGGGATCATTCGGCTGACCGACGATCTCCGAGTGGAGGTGGCCAACACGGCTGCGCATGTCTTTCTGCAGCGTGCTGCCGGATCGATGCTCGGGCGGACCGCGATCGAGGCGATCGGCGACCACCGGATCGAGGCGATCGCGCGCGAGGCCGCCGAACGCGGCGCGGCAGCCGGCGAGGTGACCCTCCGGGATCCCGACGGCCCGGCGCTCGTGATCCGCGCCCGGCGCTCACCGATTCTCGGGATCTGGTTGGTCCTCGAGGATGTCGCCGAACTCCGGCGGCTCCAGCGGATTCGGGCCGAATTCATCGACAACCTGTCCCATGAGCTGCGCACCCCGATTACCACGATCGGCCTCCTCGCCGAAACGCTTGCCCGCGATGCCGTGGCCGCCGGCGATGCCATCCCGAGCCGGATGACGGAACGGATCGGCAAGCTGGAGGCCGAGACGGCCACCGTCGGCCAGATGATCAGCGAGCTCCTCGACCTGGCGCGAATCGAAAGCGGGGGACGGCAGCTCCACCTCGATGACGTGGACCTTGGGCGCGTGGCGGAAGAGGGCGCCGAGCGTCTTCGGCCGTTCGCCGAGCGGCAACACGTCCACCTCGAGACGGACGTGGCA
>JAYWFP010000256.1:0-3589 GCA_043778745.1 Chloroflexota bacterium | reverse complement strand
GAAACGCCGCGACGAGATGGGCGATGAACCCGAGCCAGTCACGGTCGCCGCGGTCCAGGCGGTACCACGAGGTCCGCACCCGGGTCCGTCGTGAGAAGTCCGCGAGGAGCGTGGTCTTCCCGTAACCCGCCTCAGCGAGGACGAGGACGACGCGACGATGGACCTTGACGTTCAGCCAGTCGAGGAGCCGATCCCTGGCGAGCGTCTCCTCCCGCAGCGGTGGGGCCTGCACCTTCTCGTACTGGACGGGGTAATCCGACACCTGGCCGAGCGAGCCTCCTGAACCGTGCGTCGGCGCCACGATCGCCGGTCGGCCAGGACCCACGGGAACGGCGCCGCGATCGGCTGGACCGTCAGGGCGCGGGCCGCGCACGCGCGCCCTGGGCTCAGGCGGCGCGAACGATAGAGATGGTTGGGACCGAGTGTCAATGGTGGGCATGGCCGCCATCGTGGTGGGGCCCGCTCACCGCGCGATTAGCTGCGCGCGTCGCTCTCCTGATCAGCCCTCGTATTCGAAGCCGATCTTGACCTCAACGCGGTACTCCGTGATTTCGCCATCGTCGACCACGGCGGACGATTTCACGACCTCGACGGTCTTGATGTTGCGGACCGTGCGCGATGCCGTCGACACCGCCTGGCGCGCCGCGTCGCTCCACGAGTTGGGGCTGGTTCCGACCATCTCCCGGATGATGATGACGCCCACGCGATCCTCCTCGAGCGGTTGCTCGTTACGATCGCGCCAGTCTACGGCGAGTTCGGGGTACCGGGCTTATCCGGGCTTACGCGAGCTCCCTGAGCCACCTGTCGTCCGTCGGTCGCCCTGGGCTGCTCGAATCTGATCGAAGCAGGAGCTGCAGTAGACGGGTCGGTCCGCCTGCGGTGCGAAGGGGACCGATGCGTGGTCGCCACAATTCGCGCAGATCGCGGAGTGATATTCCCGATTCGCGGGTCTTCGCGATTGCTTGGCCAGCGCACGACACGAAGCGCACCGTTGCGGCTCATGTGACAGTTCCCGCTCCGCATAGAAGCGCTGCTCACCTTCCGTGAAGACGAACGGTTGCCCGCAGTCCCGACAGGTGATCGTCCGGTCCGCTACCAACATGCCCAGCCTTCTCACGCACGAATTGCGTGGTGGAGCGGACCGAACGCGGCACAACCTTCGAGGGCCACGGCGGGGCCGGGGTCCGGAGGTGGCGATGCGCGCGCTCGGTTGCCCAACGTTCTGTACGCAGGTCAATCCCGGCGGAGAATACGCAGGTCGCCGGACAATTACCAGCCCCATTTCGCAACCTTGTCGCAACCGTGCTGTCCCGGTCCGGTACCGGCATCGTGATCGCACGGGGAACCGATCCGGCGCCGGCATCGTGATCGCACGGGGAACCGATCCGGCGCCGGCTGCGTCGAGGCGTCCATGAACGTAGATCCGAGCCCTTCGATTGCCCTATCCCCCACGCTGACAGTCCATCCTGCGAGCTCCGGCCCGGGCTTAAGCTCCGGACATCGCGCCAGCGTCTCAATATTCTTGCTGGTCGCCGCTCTTGCGCTGGCTGCGTGTGGTGTGTCCGGAGGATCGCCGACACCACCACCGGTTGGAACATCGGGTCCCACGCCCGCTCCGACAACCGACCCCGCATCGATCGAGCACGCCACGGGTGCCCTCGATGTGGTCTTCCAGCTCGAGCAGGGCGGCGGGTTCGTCCCGATTGGGTTCTTTGCCACGCAGGCGCCCCAATTCATCCTCTACGGCGACGGGACCGTGATCTTCCGAGACTTCACGGCGGCGCCACCAGTGAACGACAAGGTCGGAGCCCTCACGCCCTACCTCATCGCTCACCTGAGCGAGCCGGAGGTTCAAGCGTTCCTTCGTTTCGCCCTCGCCGACAGCGGCCTTGGGATTGCGCGTGCGTCGTACAACCCCGGCAACGTGGCCGATGCTCCAAGCTCGATGTTCACGGTCAAGGCGGGCGGCCTGGACAAGGTTGTGTCGGTTGAGGCACTGGGATTTGAGAATCCGCAGAGTCCCGACAGCGCAATCCTGAAAGCCCTGGCCGCGCTCGGTGAACGGATCAGCAACTTTGCGACTTCCGTGAGCGGCGAGACTCCCTGGGCACCCGCTCAATGGCGGGGCATCCTGACCCCGAACGGTTTCGGACCGGCCGTTGTCTGGCCGTGGAAGGACATCACGCCCGCGGACTTCGTCCAGCCAGCGGACCCGAATGCACCGCAGTTTCCGATCCACACGCTCTCGGCAGCCGATGTCGAAGCCCTCGGTTTGACGGGCATCGAGGGTGGTTTCGCCAATCTCCCGATCACGGGACCAGATGGAACGCTCTACACACTGGCGCTCAGGCCGATCCTGCCCGGCGAATCCCGATAAGGATCAGGCCTCGGCGTAGCGCTGGCCGGCGTAGGACTGGAATCGTGTCTGGCTCTTGCGGAACCAGAGCTGGATATCCCCGGTCGGACCGTTGCGGTGCTTCGCGAGCTTGACGTTGATGACCTCGCCGTCGGCATCCTGCTCCTCGCCGGCACGCTCCTTCTCTCGCCACAGGAACAGGACGAGGTCCGCGTCCTGTTCGATGGCCCCCGACTCGCGAAGGTCCGAGAGCCTCGGCTCCTTGGATTCGCGCATTTCGGGTTGTCGGGAGAGTTGGGAGAGCGCAATCACCGGGACAGACAGTTCGCGGGCCAGGGCCTTGAGCCCTCGGGAGATCTCGCTCACCTCTTGAACGCGGTTCGAATCCCGGTTCGTGGTGGTCGCCTGCATCAGCTGCAGATAGTCGACGACGATCAGGTCGAGACCCGCTTCGGCCTGTAGGCGGCGGGCCTTGGTCCGCAGTTCCATCGAGGTGATGTTCGGCGTGTCATCGATATAGACGGGTGCCTCGGACAGATCGTTCATCGCCGGCGCGATCCGTGCGAAGTCCATCTCCTCGAGGAACCCGGTTCGGAGCCGCTTCGAGTCGATGTTGGCGACGCTCGAGAGCAGTCGAAGCACGAGCTGCTCCTTGCTCATCTCAAGGCTGAACACGCCAACGCTCTTGCGTTCGCGAACGGCCGCGTGCTCTGCGACATTGAGCGCAAAGCTCGTCTTGCCGATCGATGGCCGGGCCGCAACCACGATCAGGTCACTCTTCTGGAAGCCGGTTGTAAGCGCATCCAAATCCGCGAACCCCGAGGTCACGCCGCTCAGTTCGCCACGGTGCGCGTGAAGGTAGTCGAGCCGATCGTAGGCAGAGTGGAGGAGGTCCTTGAGGACGCTGAAGCCGACTGTGATCCGCCGATTCGAGACCTGGAAGAGCTCAGATTCTGCGCGGTCGATCGCCTCCTGGATCTCGGCTGGATCCTCGTACCCGATGCCCGCGATCTTGCCGGCCGCGCCAATCAGGTTTCGGAGAACGCCCTTGCGCTCGACAATCCGCGCGTACTGAACCGCATGAACCGCGGTCGGCGTCTGGTTTGACAGGGTGGAGAGATAGCTACGGCCACCGATGCCCTCGAGCTCGCTTTTGCGTTCCAGCGTTTCGGCAACGGTGACGATGTCGACCGGTTCACGGCGCTCGAACAGGTCCAACATCGCCCGATAGAC
>JAYWFP010000255.1:0-3592 GCA_043778745.1 Chloroflexota bacterium | reverse complement strand
TCAAGGCCGAGGCCTTGCGGCGCCTCGCCGATCGACATGTCTTCACCACGCTGGCCGTGGCCGTGGCCGAAGGCGTCAACGACCGGGAGGTCGGGGCGATCGCCGAGTACGCACTCGCGACTGACTTCATCGCCGGCGTCGCGTTCCAGCCCGTGTTCGGGTCGGGTCGCTCAAATCAGATCGACCGAATGCGGCGAGCCACGACGACCGGAACGTTGCTGGGACTCGCAGCGCAGACGGGGGCTCGCATCGGGCCCGACGACTTCATCGCCCTGCCGTGCTCGCATCCCGACTGTTCGTCGTTGACCTATTTCGTGAAGGGCGATAGCGGTGACTGGCGATCACTGCCTCGGATGCTGGGCATCGACCAGCTGAAGCAATACCTGGGCCTTGTCTCCAACCGCATTGCCCCCGACGACGCCATGTGGACGGCATTGGTCGGGATGATGTCCGAGACGACGCTCGTTTCGAGGCCCGAGATGATCGATCACCTCCTTCGGATCTGCGAAGCTTGCGATCTCGGCGTCACCGGGTTCGTGAAGACGCTCGGCAAGTGGGTGTTCGACAAGGAAGGTGCGGTCGAAGACATCGCCTTGCGGGTCAAGCGGCTTTCGATCAAGACGTTCATGGACGCCTGGACCCTGAATATCGAGCGACTCCAGCAGTGCTGCGTCCACGTCGGTTCGACGAACGGAGAGGTGAACCCGGTGCGAGTTCCGTTCTGCGCCCGCCAGCTGTTCGGCGGGCTTCGACGCCACACGTCGGCCGGCATGGTCTCAGCCCGAGAACTGATTCGCCTTGACGAAGTCCGACCCCGAGTTGCGGGGCTGCCCTCATGACCGCGGACGCGGGGGTGGTTGGAGGGTCGACCGGCTCCGGCCCACGCCGAATCGATCCTGTCGGCCCGCAGTCCTACGTCCGACCGCCGCGTTCCCGGCCCGAGAAGTACGAGAACCTCGCGTTCACCTTCTGCCGGATGGGTACCGTCGGGCTCATCGCGTGGCTGGTGTCGCCAGCGGTATTCGTGCTCGCGGTGGCACTGATCGCGATCGTTCTGTACGGACGCTCGATCTCCCTCGGCGTGTCCTGGACGAAATGCTTCCTGCGGCGTCCAACGCTCATCATCGGGTTCTGGGCCGTCGTGGCCATCGCCGATGCCTGGTGGTTGTTCGTGCTCAGAGGGCACCTGCCGACCTGACCGGATTACCCAAGCGTCGTTTGACCCGTCGGACGGCCTGTGCGACACTCCGGCGGCTCCAGCGGGTGGTGCGACTTCGCATCCTTGCCGTGAGCGCGCGACGAGTGTCGTTGGGTTTCGACACCGTGACTGCGAATACGCACCGATCAACCCGAGGGGGTGAATCCGGATTGGCAGAAGTCCGAGTGGGCGAGAACGAGACGTTCGAGAGCGCCCTGCGCCGCTTCAACAAGAAGATCCAGCAGTCGGGCATCCTCGCTGAAGCTCGCCGTCGCGAGCATTACGAGAAGCCCAGCGTGAAGCGCAAGCGCAAGGAAGCAAAGCGAAAGAAGAACGCCCGAACGCCGCAGGGCTGATTGGCTGGACGGTCCGGCCGTCCAAGCGAGTGCCAAGGCTGACGCCGGATCAACCGGCAACGCCGAGGCCCACCGCACCGACGACCCCGTCCGCGCCCATCGAAGCCCGAGGGTGTTCCGCCCGAGGTGCCAATTCCGGTGACTCTTCGAGATCGGCTCCGCGCCGAGACGACCGCCGCCATGCGGTCGGGTGACGCCCTGCGTCGCGACACCCTGCGGCTGGCCGAGAACGCCATCTACAACGCCGAGAAGCGCGATCGTCGCGCTTACGCTGAGGACGAGGTCGCGGTCATCCTGGCCAAGGAGGTCAAGATGCGCCGCGAGAGCATCGACGCGTTCGAGAAGGGCGGCCGCCCGGATCTCGCCGCGAAAGAAGTCGCCGAGATCCAGATCCTCGCCGAGTTCCTGCCCCAGGCGCTCTCCGAGCATGAACTTGCCGCGCTGGTCAGCGAGGGCGTGACCGCAACGGGCGCGAGCTCGCCGCGAGACATGGGCAAGGTCATGGGCTGGCTCAACCCCCGGACCAGGGGACGGGCAGATGGGCGCGTTCTGAGCGGCATGGTTGCCAGCGCATTGGCCGCACTCGATCTCGCGAAGCACGACGGCGCCGGCCACGCCGCCAAAGCCCAGGGATCCGGACCGAGCTGACGATGCTTGCTCATCGTGCCAACGCGGCGGTTCGGCTGACGCGGCGCGAGGCCGGCCGGCTGGCGGTCGCGGCCATTGGTCTCATCGTGGCCATGACCGTCATCCTTGGCGCGGACTTCTCGCCAGCGCGCGTCGACGTCCAGGTCGGGGATCTCGTTCCTGCGGATATCGTCGCGCCGCGCCCGATGACCTACGAGAGCCAGGCGCTCACCGCCGACGCCCGGAAGGGCGCGGCGGACGCGGTGCCGCCCCAGTACGACTTCACCAGCGAGCGGGCGATCACCATCGCCGCGGCCCAGGGCGAAGCGTTCTTGAGTGACGTACGTCTGCTCGACACCGCCTTCGATCCGGCAACCACCGATGTTCAGCGCAATCTCATTCTCGATCGCGTTTCGAGCGGTCTGCCCGCCCTGTCGTCCGATTTCGTCCTGACCATGGAGGCGTCTCGCTGGATTTCGATCCGAACCGAAGCGGCGCGCGTCCTGGACAACACAGAACGAACCGAGCTCCGTGATACCGAAGTCGCGATCGTCCGATCCCGCCTGTCGGAGCAGATGGCCGGTGATCTGTCCGAGGCCGAGCGCCGGCTTGCCGCTGATCTGATCTCGCCGCTCGTGGTTCCCAACAGCTCCTTCAGTTCCGAACTCACCCAGCAGGAGCGGGATCGACAGGCCGCCGCCGTCGCCCCGGTGACTGAGACCTACCTCCAGGGTGAAATTCTCGTGCGTGGCGGAACCAAGCTGACCGAGGCAGAGGCACTCATTCTCGCGGCCTTTGGGCTGGACAAGCCAACCACCGACGTGACCGCACTTGCCGGTTGGTTCGTCCTGAGCGCGCTCCTCGTGACGTTGCTGCTCGGCTGGATCTGGCGGTTCAGGCGCGACTTCTGGCACCGGAACAACGTTCTGGTCCTGATCAGCCTGCTATTGCTGTTCTCGACCTTTGTCGTGCAGCTGACCGCCGGGCGGGCCGCGCTGCCGTTCGTCCTGCCGCTCGCCGCCATCCCGATCCTCGTCGCTGTCCTGTTGGATGCCGAGGTGGCGATCGTGCTGAGCGCCCTGATCGCCATCGTCGCCGGCGCCGTCAACGGACCTTCGCTCGAACTCGCGACGTATGTGTTCCTCGGCGGGCTGGCGGGGGTCCTCGGCGTGCGGCGGGGCGATCGATTCCAGATGTTCCTGCAGGCCGGGATCATTGCCTTCGTGGTTCAGGCCCTCGTGGTCACGGCGTTCTCGTTCCTCGGCGAACGCGACCTCACGGGCATCGTCCAGCTTGTCGGTGCCTCGGCCCTGAGCGCGGGTGGCGCTGCGGTGGCCGCGGTCGGGACGTTTGCCGTGCTCGGGAACGTCTTCGGGATCCTCACCGTGTTCCAGCTATTGGAACTCGCCAA
>JAYWFP010000254.1:0-3597 GCA_043778745.1 Chloroflexota bacterium | reverse complement strand
GCGGCGCTCCGCTCCTCTACGCAGGCAGCCTGGGCGGTCGCGCGGCCGCGGTCCTGACGTTCGAGCCGCGCCAGTCGGACCTTCCGCTCCAGGTGGCGTTCCCGATCCTGATCTCGAACCTCGCCGGCGAGATGATGGGTGGGTCATCCGCCCCAACCCAGGCGCTGGAGCCCGGGAGCCCCGTTTCACTTCCAGTGCCGGCTGGCGCGACAGGGCTGACCGTGACGAAGCCCGACGGCACCTCGATCGAGCTTGTGCCAGGCACCGTCGGCGGCGGGAGCGTCACATTCAGCCAGACGGACCAGCTCGGCGTCTATACAGCGATCGCAATCCGGCCCACGCCGACGGCCTCCCCGGGGCCAACTTCCTCGACCTCGCCATCGCCCAGCCCATCGGCATCGTCCGGTTCATCTGCCGGGTCATCCGCTGGGTCATCACCAACGCCGGTGCCGACCGCGCCACTCTCGGATCCTGATGCTCCGATCCAGTTCGCGGTGGATCTCTTCGATGCAGCTGAGTCGAACATCGCGCCCGGCTCCGCGGCAGCGATCGTGGCGCTCGGCGGCGGCATCGGCGCGAGCCCCGGCACGAGTCCCGGGGCGAGCGGATCCGGGACGCCAACGGCATCCCCGCTTGGTTCTCCAGGCGCGACCCCCGCCGCGTCCGGAGCCGCAGGCGGCGCCACAGATCGGCCCGCGGCCCGTGACGAGCTGTGGGTCCCGATCGTCCTGCTGGTGCTGGTCGTCCTCATGGCGGAGTGGCTCGTCTATCAACGCGACGCCGCCACGCGGTTGTGGCGTGGGTTCCGGCGCCGCATGGGTGGTCAGGGCAGCGCAGCCGGGGACACGCCTACCGGTGAGCCGCGCATCGGGCGGGGCGGCGGCTGATGGGCATCCACTTCGAGACGCCCCTCTGGCTGCTCCTCCTGATTCCAACGCTCCTCATCACCCTCGTCCCCAACCTGGCCGCGCGACGCCGCATCGGTACTGCCCGGCGGAGAGTTGCGCTTGTGGTCCGGACGGTGATCGTTGCGGCGCTCGTATTTGCCCTCGGCGGATTCCAGCTGGTGCTGCCGGTCGACCGCCTCGCGACCGTGTTCGTGGTGGACCTGTCGGACTCGATCGGGACCCCCGGTCGGGAATCGGCGCTGGCGTTCCTCCGCGAGAGCCTGGCCGTGATGCCGGAGGGCGACACGGCCGGCGTTGTTGCGTTCGGCAAGGACGCCCTCGTCGAGCGCCTGCCCGAGGAATTGCGCCAGATCGAGCGAATTCGGTCCACGCCGGTCACGGCGGCCACCGACATCGGTGGTGCCCTTCGACTTGCAGCAGCCCTGTTCCCTGATGAGATGCAGAAGCGGATCGTGCTGATCTCGGATGGTAACGACACGACCGGCCGCGGCCAGCAGGAAGCGGCCCTCGCGGCGACGCGCGGCATCCAGGTCGAGACCCGGGTTGTCGGACTTGAAAATCGGGACGAGGTTCTCGTCGAGCGCGTGCAGGCACCTTCGACGGCACGCCTGGGCGAGACCATCGAAGTGGTCGGATCGGTCGTCTCGAGCGTCGACCAGGCCGCGGTCGTCAGGCTCTATGCCGACGGCCAGCTTGTCGCCACGCAGGGGACCGACCTCAAGGCGGGCGCCAACCGCCTGGTCTTCGATGTCAAGCCGGCCGAAGCCGGATTCCACACGTTCCGAATGGTCGTCGAAGCCGCACGGGACACGTTCAGCCAGAACAACCGGGCCGACGCGAACACGATCATCAAGGGCGAGCCGCGGATCCTGGTCCTGGCCGGGAACGCTGATGTCGCCGCCGAGCTGGTGGCCGCGCTCAAGACCGAGAAGCAGAACGTCGATTCAATCGTTCCAGAAGCACTCCCGACGGACTTCGCGTCCCTCGCGAGCTACGACAGCGTGGTCCTGGTGGACGTGCCCCGAATCCGGATGAGCGATCGCCAGCTTGCCGCGCTTCAGGTGTACGTCAGGGATCTCGGTCGCGGTCTCGTCATGGTCGGCGGGCCGGACAGTTTCGGCGCGGGTGGCTACACCAAGACCCCACTCGAGGAGACGCTACCCGTCGACATGGGCGTCCGCAATCGCCAGCAGCAGCCGGACGTGGCGCTCGTCGTGGTCATCGACAAGTCGGGCTCCATGGATGCCTGCCACTGCAACTCCTTCCAGGGAGGACAGGGCGGTGGCCAGCTACAGGGCGTGCGGAAGGTGGACATCGGCAAGGAGGCCATCCTGCGGGCGGCCGCGGCCCTCACCGCGCGCGATGAGTTCGGCGTCGTGGCATTCGACGATACGGCCCACTGG
The DNA here is from genome assembly GCA_043778745.1 of Chloroflexota bacterium. Classification (GTDB taxonomy): domain Bacteria; phylum Chloroflexota; class Limnocylindria; order Limnocylindrales; family CSP1-4; genus UBA5189. Next base: position 1,286 of record JAYWFP010000254.1, on the reverse strand, counting down.
GTCGTCAAGACACGGCCGCTCGGGGAGACCACGGACCTGCAGGGTCTCATCGCCGGGATCAACCCGAACGGCACGACGAACATCTTCGCCGGGCTCGATCAGGCCGTCGGATCACTCGAGAAGGCGACCGCAACGCGTCGCCACATCATCCTGCTCACCGACGGCTGGTCACGCTCTGGCCAGTACGACGAGATCATCAAGCGCATGAAGGCTGCCGGAATCACGCTCTCGACCGTTGGGGCGGGCGGCGGGGCCAACCCATTCCTCGAGCAGCTCGCGAAGCAGGGCGGTGGTCGGTTCTACGCTGCGGCGAACCCGGCATCGATCCCGGACATCTTCCTCAAGGAGACCGAGCAGGTTGCCGGGCAGCAGATCGTGGAGGAGCCCTTCTTCCCGATCCAGACCAGTTCATCCCCGATTCTTCGAGGCCTGAACGACGGCTTCCCGCAGCTTCTCGGCTACAACGGCACGACCGTGAAGTCCGCGGCCCAGACCGTCCTCGTCACCGCCCGAGATGATCCGCTCCTGGCGCAATGGCAGTACGGCCTCGGTCGAAGTGTCGCCTGGACCTCGGATTCGACCGGTCGCTGGGCGCGTAACTGGGTGGCCTGGCCCGGGTTTTCGAAGTTCTTCAGCCAGCTCGTCGGTTGGACGTTCCCGGGCGAAGAGACCGGTGGGATCGAGGCCTCGTTCGAGGTGAAGGACGGCCGGACGACTCTGCATATCCAGTCCGTGGAATCAGATGGCTCGCCGCGCGACTTCTACACGACATCGGCGGTGCTTGTGGGTCCGGACCTGACGCCGGTAGAGGCCGATCTGGACCAGGTGGCACCGGGCGTGTACGAGAAGGACCTCGGCGAGATCGGAGCGGGCGCCTATGCGGTGCGAGTCACCCAGATCCGGCCGGGTTCACCGGCGCTTGGGCGGACGGTCGGGCTCGTGTCGCCCGTAGCGGCCGAGTACCGCCTCCTTGGGGCCAATCAGCCATTCCTGGCCACGCTCCGTGCCGCAACGAACGGGCGCGAGGTCACCACGCCCCTTGAGCCATGGCGGCACGATTTGAAGCTGACCTCGTCCTTCACGGAGCTTTGGCCGTGGCTGCTGCTCCTTGCGCTGCTCCTGTGGCCGCTCGATATCGCGCTGCGGCGTGTGTCCCTTGGTCGCCGGGAACTCGCCGAGGGCCGCGCCTGGTTCGGGCGGCGCTGGCGAGCACGGTCCGCGACGGGCGCACGAACCGCGTCTGCCGCCGGCATGCTCTCGGCACGGGATCGCGCCACGGGCGCTGG
>JAYWFP010000253.1:0-3599 GCA_043778745.1 Chloroflexota bacterium | reverse complement strand
CGAGATCCGCGCCGACATACGGCGCCAGATCGATCTTGTTCACGACCAGCAGATCGGACTGGATCAGGCCCTGGCCCCGCTTTCGGGGGACCTTGTCTCCGCCCGCAACGTCGATCACGTAGATCGTGTGGTCCACGAGCTCCGGACTGAACGTCAGGGTCAAGTTGTCGCCACCACTTTCGAGGAACACGAGATCGGTGTCCGGATGCCGCGCTTCGAGTTCGGCGAGGACGGCGAGATTCATGGATGGATCCTCACGGACTGCCGTGTGGGGGCAGGTTCCCGTCTCGACGCCGACGATCCGCGTTGATTCGAGGATGCCGCCGAGCGCGGCCCGAACGTGCTGTTCATCCTCGCGGGTGAGGATGTCATTGGTGACGACGGCAACACGTCGGCCGGCGTCGAGCAGCCGAGGCACGAGTCGCTCGATGAGCAGGGTCTTGCCCGAGCCAACCGGGCCGCCGATCCCGACCCGGAAGGCCCGTGGTGCCGGCACCGCGCTCATGGCTCGATTCTCACGACACGAACGACCGAGCGGGAGCGCGCTCATGTCGGGCGAGGGCGATATCGAATTGCGGCGCAGCTGGTCGAAGGTCGCGCCAGTCGCCTGATGACGCGAGATCGACCGCTGCGACGATGACCGGCGCCGCACCGGCAATGCGTTGCTGACCGGCTCCATGACCGATGAGACCAAGCCGGACCGCGGCAGCGACCAGGCCCATGACCTGGGCCGATGCCGCCGCCAGCGCTGTTCGCCGACGATCGATCCCGAGCGCCTGCCCGGCGAGCCCAAACGCCACGGCCGCATTTCCCGGCGCCTTGCCGGCTGCAACGGCCGCCAGGAAGGCAACGATCCGGTCTGCCGGGACGAGCCTCGACACCTCCACGGCGAGCCGCTTCCCAACCCGCTCCGAGCCGAGCCGCTCGTCGGCGGCGAGCTTGCTGGCCGTGAGCCGGCGGTCAATCGAAATGATCCGCCGATCCGCATCAGCGAGATGCGGGGCATCGGGTGCGGCATCGTGCGCGGCATCGCTCCCGGCGGCGTGTGCGGCGGCCTCGCTCCCGGCGGCGCGAGCCGCATCGTGCGCGGCGAGCAGCGAGACCAGATCCGAGCGAGCAAACCTCGCAAGAAGGTGGACCTTGATCAGGCCCGGAAGGGCGTCGCCGCCCTGGACCAGGTCATCCGCGACCAACGTCTCGAGCCCGTAAGACAGCGTATACGCGCCCGACGGGAATCCCGAATCCCCCAGCTGGAGCAGCCGCAGCAGCGCCAGATCGTCGCCGGGCTGCGCGGTGGGCGTCGACCCCGCGGACGCCGACCCCGCGGGCGCGGCCACCGAACCCTCAGACAAGGAAGTAGAGCTGCGACATCGGCAGGGTCTCCGCGGGCGGAACCGTGGCCAGCTCGCCGTCAAGGCGGACTTCGTACGTCTCCGGATCCACCGTGATGTCCGGCGTCGCGTCGTTGCGGACCATATCCTTCTTGCCGACCGCGCGGCAACCCCGCACCGGCTCGACCATCCGGCGCAGGCCCAGCCGCTCCTTGATCCCGGATTCGGCAGCCGCGCGTGACGTGAACGTGATGCATGTCGCACCGATCGCGTCCCCGAACGCCCCGAACATGGGCCGATAGAGGACCGGTTCCGGGCTGGGAATGGACGCGCTCGGATCGCCCATCAGGCCCCACGCCACGAGCCCGCCCTTGAGGATAAGTTTGGGCTTGACGGCAAACGACGAGATCGGCCACAAGACGATGTCGGCCAGGCGGCCTTCGGCGATCGAGCCGACGAGGTGTGAGATGCCGTGCACCCGAGCCGGGTTCACCGTGAGCTTGGCGAGGTATCGAAGCACCCGTCCGTTGTCGTTGCCGTCGTCGCCGGCCAGCGGGCCGGTGAAGTGGCGCATCTTGTGGGCGGTCTGGATAAGGCGGATGAAGGTCTCGCCGATCCGGCCCATGGCCTGCGAATCGGACGAGTACATGGACAGCACGCCCCGGTCGTGGAGGACATCCTCGGCGGCCATGGTCTCGGCCCGGATGCGGCTCTCGGCGAACGCGACGTCCTCGGGGACCGACGGATTGAGATGGTGGCAGACCATCAGCATGTCGAGGTGCTCGGCGAGCGTGTTGACCGTGTACGGGCGCGTGGGATTGGTCGATGAGGGCAGAACGTTTGGCAGGGCCGCGATCCGGATGATGTCGGGGGCATGGCCGCCTCCGGCACCCTCCGTGTGGAACGTGTGGATCGTCCGGCCGTCGATGGCGGCGATGGTGTCCTCGACATAGCCCGATTCATTGAGCGTGTCCGTGTGAATCGAAACCTGGATGTCTTCTTCGTCGGCCACCCGGAGGCTGGCATCGATGACGGCCGGCGTCGTACCCCAGTCCTCGTGGTCCTTGAGGCCGCAGGCGCCCGCGTGGATCTGCTCGCGGAGCGGCTCGAGCCCACTGGCGTTGCCCTTGCCGTACACGCCCCAGTTCACCGGCAGGCCCTCGGCGGCCTGGAGCATCCGCGCGATGTTCCAGGCTCCAGGCGTGGTGGTTGTGGCGTTGGTGCCGTCGACCGGCCCGGTCCCGCCACCGAGCAGCGTGGTGATTCCGTTGCTGAGCGCCGCCCAGACCTGCTGCGGCGAGATCATGTGGACGTGGCTGTCGACACCGCCAGCGGTGGCGATGAGGCCTTCGCCCGACAGGACCTCGGTGCCCGGCCCGATGACCAGGCGCGGATCGACGCCGTCCATGATGTCGGGGTTGCCGGCCTTGCCGACGCCCACGATCCGCCCGTCCCGGACGCCGATATCGGCCTTGACGATCCCGATGAGGGCGTCCATCACGATCGCGTTGGTGATGACGAGGTCAAGGGCACCGGATGCGCGGGTAGCCGTGGACGACTGGGCCATGCCGTCCCGGATCGATTTGCCGCCACCGAAGACGGCCTCCTCGCCGGGGATCGTGAAATCGCGCTCGATCTCCACGATCAGCTCGGTATCGGCGAGCCGGAACCGATCGCCGGTCGTCGGGCCGTACAGCGCCGCGTAGCGCGATCTGGTGATCCTCACGCCGAGTCCCCGGCCGCGGTCTCCGGGTCGGCCCCGGGTTCTGCGTCGGCCCCGGGTTCTGCGTCGGCCCCGGGTTCTGCGTCGACGTCGCCGTCGAATCCGCGCTCCGCGAGCCGCGCCGCAAACGCTTCGCGGCCTCCGGCTGCGTCCAGCGGACCGTTCACGAAGCCCTGCCCGCCCCACACGATCCGAGCTCCGGCGAACGGGATCACGCTGACCGTTCGCGTCCCACCAGGCTCGAACCGGACCGCAGTTCCGGCAGGGATGTCCAGGCGGCACCCGTAGGCGCCAAGGCGGTCAAATCGAAGAGCCCGATTGACTTCCGCGAAGTGAGCGTGCGAACCAACCTGGATCGGCCGGTCACCGAGGCTCGTCACGCTCAGTTCGGTCACGCGCCGCCCGGCGTTCAGCTCGATGTCGCCAGCCGGGTGGACGTATCCGCCGATGGGACCGGGGTCGCTCACGGGATGGGCCCGCTCACGGGATCGGGTCGTGGCACGAGACGAGCTTCGTGCCGTCCACGAACGTGGCCTCGATGTGGA
>JAYWFP010000252.1:0-3601 GCA_043778745.1 Chloroflexota bacterium | reverse complement strand
AGCTCCGTGCCCGACTCGAGGCCGCTCGTCACGGAGCCACGATTGCCGCCGGCGGCGCCCTGGTCGGTGAAGCGCTCGACGGCGACGATGGTTCGGCTCGTATCTCAGTCGGGGCGGCGCTCCGCGAGGCCCGGACCCTTGCCAGAATCGATCCGCGGCTCGAGCCGATCGTCGAGCGCCTCGCCGGGGTCGACGCGGAACTCGAGGATCTGGGCAGCGAAGTCCGGTCGATCCTGGGCGCCCTGGACCACGATGCGGCTTCGCAGGCCAGTCTCGAGCAGCGACTCTCGGTGATCTACGCGCTCGAGCGTCGATACGGGGAGGACGAGGCGGCGGTCATCGAGCATGGAACACGAGCCGCCGCGGAAGCCGAGGAGTTGCGCGGGCTCGATGACGAGCGAGAGCGCCGGACCGCCGAGGATGCCCGTCTGCTCGTCGAAGTCGCCAAGGTGTCGGCCACGCTCGGGCTCATGCGACGCAATGCTGCGACTAGGCTGAGCGCCGAGACCGATGGGGCGCTCCAGAACCTCGGGTTTCCGGCCGGCACGTTCACGGTGGCCGTCGGCCGACGCACGGCGAGTACCGATGAACCGGCGGTCGAAATCGACGGCGATGCCGTCGCGTTCGACGCAACGGGTGCCGACGATGTCGTGTTCCTGCTCGCCCCGAACGCCGGCGAACCGGCTCGCCCACTGGCCCGGATTGCCTCGGGCGGGGAGCTCTCCCGGGTCGCACTCGCGATCAAGGAAGTACTGGCTGCGGTCGACGCAACGCCGACACTCGTATTCGATGAAGTCGATACCGGAATCGGCGGGCGCAGCGCGGATCCCCTCGGTCGGAGCCTGTGGACTCTCGCCCGGCGACATCAGGTATTGGTCGTGACGCACCTGCCACAGATCGCCGCATACGCCGACGCCCACCATCGCATCCAGAAGCGGGAACGAGACGGCCGGACCGTGACCGAGGTCGAGCGCCTCGATGGTGCGGCCCGCGTCACGGAGCTCGCGACCATGCTCGGGGGCACCGGCTCGGATGGGCCCGGTGCGGCTGCCCTGGCGCAGGCGCAGGCACTCCTGGATGCGGCGACCGCGTGGGGCGCAGCAGCGTCCAGCGGCGCCTGACGTTCAACGCACGCGATGGCAGGACGTCCGACCATCGACCAGGCGATCGACGATTTCCTGACCTACCTGCGCGTGGAACGGGGCCTATCCCCGGCGACGATCAGCGCGTATCGCGGCGACCTCACCGATTTTGCCGATGCCCGGGGTACGTCGCGGGACTGGGCCAACGGCCCCGACGCCGCGCAGCGGTACCTTGCCGCCCGCACTCGACGCGGCCGACCCAACGATCCGGGGCTCGCACCCACCTCATTGCGCCGCCGAGCCGCCGCCATCAAGGGCTTCTATCGGTTCGCATTCGGTGAGGGTGTCATCGGGATCGACGTGGCTGCGCACCTGGACCTGCCGCGGATGTCCCGGCTCCTGCCCGAGACCCTGACCGTCGAGGAGGTGGAGCGGCTCATTGACGCCGCCGGCGGTTCCGAACCGGCCGGCAGTTCCGAGCCGACGTCGCCCACGATGGACGGAAATCCGTGGCGGTCGATCCGGGAGCGGGCGCTCCTGGAGCTGCTCTACGCCGCGGGCCTGCGGATTTCCGAGGCCCTGGGGCTTGACCTCGAGGATCTTTCGATCGACGGAGGCTTTGTTCGGGTCATCGGCAAGGGTGACAAGGAGCGCCTGGTTCCGGTCGGGGACATCGCGCTCGAGGTGCTCTCGGGCTGGATTGCCGGTCCGCGCGTCCTGTTGCTGGCGCTGGGGCACGTGGCGCCGCTTCGTGGGGGCCCACTGTTTGTCGGGGATCGAGGGGGCCGATGGGCCAGGCAACAGGCCTGGGGCGCCGTGAAACGCGCCGCGGCCGCTGCCGGGCTGCCAGACCGCGTGAGCCCGCATACCCTCCGCCATTCTTTCGCCACGCACCTGCTGGAAGGGGGAGCTGACCTGCGCATCGTTCAGGAGTTGCTCGGTCATGCGAGTATCAGCACGACGCAGCTCTACACGCATTTGACGGGGGAGCGCATCCGCGAGGTGTACGCTCGGGCGCATCCGCGGGCCTGATCGAGGAGGAATCTACTCGTGCCTCGCTACGCCGATACCCTGCTCAGCGACGGAGAACGCATTGCTCTTCGCTCGCGCCAGCACTGGCTCGCCACCTTTATCGATGGTCGCGTGCCGTGGGCGCTCCTCGTGGCGTCCCTGGCGCTCATCGTGCTGCGCCTCCAGATGCGCGGCGATGGCGCCCCCGAGCAGGCGATGGGCGTTGCCATCCTCGTCCTGCTGGTGGCATCGCTCCTCATGCTCGGCCGTCTCTACTGGGCTTGGTACGCGGAGGATTACATCGTCACCAACCGCCGGGTTCTCAAGGTCGAAGGCATCCTCAACAAGCGCTCCGCCGACAGCTCGCTCGAGAAGATCAACGACGCCATCCTGGAGCAAAACCTGTTCGGGCGGATCTTCGGGTACGGCGACCTCGATATCCTGACGGCGGCCGAAGATTCCGTGGATCGCTACCGAATGCTCGATCAGGCTCCCCGGTTCAAGAAGACGATGCTCGAGGCAAAGCATCGGCTCGAGACCGAGATGGTTCGGCTCCCGAGCCCTCCGGCGCGCGCCGGCGCGGCGACCGGTCCCCGGTTCATGGCCGCGGACGACGTGACGAGAGCCCTCGCGAGCCTGGCAGAGCTTCGTGACAGCGGGACGATCACGGCCGACGACTTCGAGGCCAAGAAACAGGAATTGCTCGCGCGGCTGTGAGCGTGATGCTCGGTCCCTGCGCGCATTACCGAATCCACGGCTGAGCGGCTAGCATTCGGCAGGCCGTCGTCTGACGGCGAACGTACACGAGGCGTCCAGTCCGGTGCTTGACAACGAAACCATCGTCCGGCTGTCCCTGGTTGCGATCATCCTGCTCGCGGCCCTGCCGATCCATGAGTTTTCGCATGCCCTGATCGCTTACCGGCTGGGCGATGGCACCGCCAAGTTGCTGGGTCGCCTGACCTTGAACCCGATTGTCCACTTCGATCCGGTCGGCGGCACGTTGCTGATCCTGACCCTCCTCATTCCGGGCAGCGGGTTCATCTTCGGCTGGGCCAAGCCCACGCCGGTCAATCCCGCGAACCTGCGCGGCGGACGTCAGAGCGATGCGCTCGTGGCCCTTGCCGGACCGGCTTCCAACCTGGTCCTGGCTGCGGCCGCAGCCATTCCGTTCCGGGTCATGTTCGCGACGGGTGTCGATGCACCATTGCCGCTCGCGATCCTGTTCCTGTTCATCCAGATCAACATCTCGCTCATGATCTTCAACCTGATCCCGCTGCCACCGCTCGACGGATCACACATCCTGCTGGCGCTCGTGGATCCTCGGACCAGCTGGCGACTGCGGACGTTCCTGAGCCAGTACGGGTCGATCATCCTGCTCGCGTTGATCCTGATCCCATCGGTCACGAACCTGCCCTCGCCCCTGGGAATCGTCTTCGAGGTGATAGCCAATCCGATCATCCACCTCCTCACGGGTCAATGAAGCCGGGAACACTGCCATGGTGGGCAGG
>JAYWFP010000251.1:0-3602 GCA_043778745.1 Chloroflexota bacterium | reverse complement strand
CCGTGGCCTTTGCGATCTTCCCGACCGATCCGGATGGCATCCCGATGACGATGATCGGTCGAATCCACCTCGCGAACTTCTATCTCTATGCGGTCACGCTGCCGCTCACTTTGGTCGTGCTCGGGCTCCTGATGCGCCGCGATGCGCGCTGGAGCGGCATGGCCCGGCCGACACTCACGGCCGCGGTTCTCGTGGTCGCGGCGTCATTCCTCGTGCCGCTGACGATTGAAGGGCCGCTCACGCCCTGGCTCGGTCTCCTCGAGCGGCTGTACGTCGCGATCCCTTCGATCTGGCAGGTCGGTGCCGCGATCGTTGGACTCCGGATCGTGCGCTTAGCGGGGTAGGCAAGGCGCCGAAACCGCACCCGGACCCGGCACGGTCTCCGACGTTGCGAGCGAGAGCAGGACGGCCTGATCGTCGATGTAGAGGGTGGTCCAGTCGGAGAGCGTGGCCCAGCCGGCGGTCGTCACCAACGCGGAGGCGAGGCCGCTGGACGTCGGAATGAGCGCGGCGTTCGCCCCTGTTGCCGCCAACGCTTCTGCCCATCCGGGCCCGACACTGCTGATCGTCGCGTAGCGTGCCAGCTGGGCATCGCCGTAGACCTCGGACCGGCCGTCGATGAAGACGGGGATCTCAGGTCGGACCATCTCGAGCCACCCGCCCCAGCTGTAGTCGTTGAACAGGCAGAGCCCGCCGGGCCACGCGGCCGCGACGGCGTCGAGGGCTGGCAGCGCGGCAACCGGGTACTCGGCTCGGATCGCCGCGTCCGTATTGGCCGGCCCGACCCGCGCCCAGACCAGCACGCCCGCGAAGACGGTGATGATCGCCACGAGGCCAAGGTTGGCACGGCGGCGGCTCGCGGGAGCCAGGCCCGCCGCTTCCGGATCACTCCTCCAGCCTTCGAACCGCAGGCCCCAACCGACGAGGACGACGACCCCAGCCGCGAGCGCCGGAGCAGCCGCGATCCCGAAGAGGCCCGCGTGATACCCGTGCTGGAGGCCCGCGAATCCCAGTGCGACGGCGATCAGGGCATCGTCAAGCCGAACATCGTCAAGCCGAACGCGGCTTGGAGCGGAGCGCAAGCCGGGACCACCACGCCTCGCCTTCGACGAAACCCGCCCGAGCACGCCGAGCACGCCGAGCCCGCCGAGGGCGGCGAGCACGAGGGCCACCACGAATGGCCACCACATGGAGGCCGCGAGGTCGGGCGGCGCCCACTCCGCGATCAGCTCGAGTCGAGATCCAGTCACGGCGCTGGCCACGTAGCCGATCAATCGAAGGCCGAACGGGTTTGTGAGGGTCACGAGCGCCGCCCCGACACCAACGATTCCCACCACCCGGGCGCGTTGATCCCGCTCGATGATCAGGCTCACCCACGTCGCTCCGAGAACCGCCAGCCCGAGCACGAACGATCCGTGGGTGTTGGCCCAGATCAGGAATTCAAGGACGACGACCACGGCGAAACGTCGCGTTTCGATGCCCCCGGCCCGCCAGGCATCGATGAGCCACAGGAGCAACGCGACGGCGAAGACCTCGACCACGAGCGGTCGCACGGAAACGATGGCCCCGGCGTCGAGCAGTGCCAGGAGACCGACCACAACCGCAATCGCCACGCCGAACCCGCGCAGACGCAGCCGCGCGAGGGTCAGGAGGATTGCCATCGTCGCGAGCGCTCCGGCCAGCAGGCTGTTGGCCGTCGGCCCGATGCTGTCGTGGAGGAACGCCATCACGCCCTCCGTCAGCCACTCGTGAGCGATCCAGGTGGCACCAGCGGCGGTCCACGAGTACGTATCGGCGCCCGCGAACAGCTGCCCATCGAGAAGGTGCCGGCCGTTGGCGACATGCCATCCGTAGTCCGAGTCCACGGCGGGCACGGTGAGGTACGCGAACGCTAGGAGCCCGAAAACGGCGACGACGAGGCCGCTGAGCTCCGTGAGGCGCGATTTGCGCCGGATCGCGGTGGTCGCTGCCTCCGCCTTGGCGGTCGTGTCGGCCTTGTCGGCCCTGTCCTCCGCCGACATCACATTTCCCCAGGGATGCCACTCAGCGCATCAGATGCGCCGAGTCGCATCACCCGCGGGAGGAGACCCCCACGCCCGGGCCGCCCGGGCCACCCCGGCCACCCGGGCCACCCCGGCCGCGTTCGTACCCGATGCCCTGATGCGCCGAGTCGCATCACCCGCGCGAGGAGACCCCCACGACCCGGCCCGCCCCTGCGTCGCAACCTGCGCCGTGCGCTACCGCGCCGCGACCTGGATCCAGATCGTCTTGGTCTCGGTGTATTGCTCATGGGCATGGAGCGACTTGTCGTGGCCGCCGAAGCCGGACATCTTGTAACCGCCGAACGGGGTGGTCATGTCGCCCTCCGAGTAGGCGTTGACACCGACCACACCGGCCCGCAGGTCGCGTGCCACGCGATGGGCGACATCGAGGTCCCTGGTGTAGAGCGAGGCCGCAAGGCCATACGGGGTGTCATTGGCAATCGCCACGGCCTCGGCCTCGGTGTCGAACTCGATCACGGCCAGCACCGGCCCGAAGATCTCCTCCTGCGCGATCCGCATGTCGTTGCGCACGGAATCAAGGATTGTCGGCGGCACGAACCACCCCCCGGTCTCTTCGAGAATGCGCTTGCCGCCGGTGACGACGCGCGCGCCTTCCCGTCGCCCGATGTCGATGTAATCGAGAACGCGCTCCATGTGCCCCCGCGAAATCAGGGCGCCGATCTTCGTGGCCGGATCGAGCGGATCCCCGACCGACCATTGGTCCAGCTCGGCCGCCACGGCCTCCATGACCCGATCCTTAACGGATCGATGGACGATGAGCCTCGAGCCTGCACTGCAGTTCTCTCCCATGTTCCAGAAGATCGCGATGGCGACGTTCGTAGCGACGTTCTCGAAGTCGGTCACGTCCGGAAATACGAGCTGCGGACTCTTGCCACCGAGCTCCAGCAGCACGCGCTTGAGGTTGGTCTCGGCCGAATAGGTGAGGAACTGCCGGCCAACTTCGGTGGAACCGGTGAACGCGACGGCATCGATGTCCGGGTGCCGCCCGATCGCCTCGCCGACGGTGCCTCCGGGGCCCGTGACGACGTTCAGGACGCCATCGGGGATGCCGGCCTCAGCGCCGAGTTCGGCAATCCGCAGCAGACTCAGCGACGTCGTGGAAGCTGGCTTGATCACCACGGTGTTGCCGGTCGCGAGCGCTGGCCCGAGCTTCCAGGCGGCCATCTGGGCCGGGTAGTTCCACGGGATGACCGCGCCAACGACGCCGACCGGCTCGCGGGTAATCGTGGCGACCGTACCCTCGGGCGACGGCGCGACCTGTCCATAGATCTTGTCCGAGGCCTCGGCGTGCCATCGAATGCAGTTCGCGGTCTCGGGCACGTCGAGTCCGATGGTGTCGCTGATTGGCTTGCCGGCGTCGATGGTTTCGATGAGCCCGATCTCGAGCCCGTTGGCCTCGATGAGATCGGCCCATCGGATGAGGATCCGCTTCCGATCGCCTGGGCTCATCCGTGACCAGACGCCCGAATCGGCGGCACGACGCGCGGCTGCGACCGCCGCGTCGACATCGGCAGGCCCGCCCTCGGCGACCTCGGCGAT
>JAYWFP010000250.1:0-3606 GCA_043778745.1 Chloroflexota bacterium | reverse complement strand
CCCACAGGTTGACGTCGATCGAATAGGGCGAGGCCTTGGTGATCGGGATTTCGATGCCCCGCTCGGCGGCGTAGTCGATCTCCTGGTCACGGGTCAGGCCCATGCCAACGCGCATCGGGGCGACGACGCTCAGTCCCGGATCCAGCGCATGGACGGCGACATCGAAGCGGACCTGATCGTTGCCCTTCCCGGTGCAGCCGTGGGCGACCGCGTCGGCGCCCTCCTTCTGCGCTACCTCCACGAGGAGCTGGGCGATGAGCGGTCGGGCGAGGGCCGTCGCGAGTGGGTAGGCACCCTGGTAGAGCGCGTTGGCCTGGAGATGCGGCCACACGAAATCGGTGATGAACCGTTCCCGCGCATCGACGACATAGGCGCGTGACGCGCCGGCGGAGATGGCCCTGCGCTCGACGCCCGGGCGCAGCGATCCGCCGCCGACATCGACCGTCAGGGTGATGACCTCGACATCGTGCTGTTCCCTGAGCCAGGCGACCGCAACGGACGTATCGAGACCGCCCGAGTAGGCGAGGACGACCTTCTTCATCGGGATCCCTCCATGCCGACACCCGGGGCGATCGGCGACTGCAGTTCGGTGAAGCGGGCGAGCCACCGTTCGAGGGCGGGTCCGTCCGCGAAGAGCACGAGGAGCGTGTTGTCGCCAGCAACGGTGCCGACCTGCTGGGTGAGTGAGGATTCGTCGATTGCCTGGGCAATGACCGCTGCCGTGCCGGGCGTTCCAGTCAGGACAAGGATGAGGCCACTTCGTCCGACCGTCACGGGAATGTCCGAAAGGATCCTCCGGAGGTGTTCGTCGCCGTCGGACGGAGAGCGGGCAAGGTCGTGCGCCAGTACGTACAGGTGCCGATCGCCGCGCGAGACCTTGGCCAGGCCGAGTTCGGCGATATCCCTCGATACGGTGGCCTGGGTCACCACGAAACCCCGATCCGCGAGTCGATCGGCGAGCTCCTGTTGGCTCCCGATACCCTCGTGCGCGACGATTTCCCGGATGACTCGCTGTCGATCGCGCTTGCCTACGAGCCCAGTTCCGAGCGCGGTTCCGAGCGATGTTGCCATCTTTACGACGCTCCCACGCCACTGGTCCGCGCGGATCGGCCGACCGTGAGCCGCGTCCCGAAACTCGGATCGTCGAGCGCGCGCCCGACGGCGCCGGGCAACGTTCCGTCAGCGATGATCGCTTCGGTCCCGTCCCAGGCAAGCGCGCCCAGCGCGGCGCGCACCTTGGCGACCATGCCTCCGGCGATGGTGCCGCTCAAGATGAGCAACTCGGCTTCGGCCGCGGTCAGGCTGTCGATCTTGTGGCCCGAAGCATCGCGGACGCCGTCGACGTCGGTCATCAGGATGAGCTGCCGCGCCCCGATGCCGGCGGTAATGCCTGCGGCGACATCATCGGCATTCACGTTGCAGACGATTCCGTTCTCGTCACGCGCGAGTGGGGCGACAACCGGGACCTGGCCGGCGACCATCACGGCATCGAGGAGGTCCCGGCGCAGCCCGACCACCCGCGCCACGAACCCGAGATCCTCGACCCGCTCGGCGATGAGCAGGCCACCATCCACACCCGACAGGCCCACGGCATCGACGCCGAGCGCACGCAACCCGGACACCAGTTCGCTGTTGATGACGCCCCGCAGGACCGCGGCGGCCACCTCGAGCGAGGCGGCGTCCGTGACCCGAAGTCCACCCCGGAACTGGGACACGACGCCCATCCGCTCAAGCCATTCAGTGAGGCGCTTGCCACCGCCGTGGACCAGGATGACCGGGCGCCGCCGAGCCAGCGCCGCGACCTCGGACAGAACGGGGGCCTGATCGACGATGGTCGTGCCGCCGAGCTTGACGACGACGGTGTCGCTCACGTCGTGTACTCCGAGTTCTCGCGGACGTAGGTCTCCGTGAGATCGCAGCCGAAGGCCTCGCCGGACCCCGAGCCGAGACCGAGATCGAGGTCGATCGTGATCTCGGCGCCGCGCATGGCCTCGCGAGCCGCGGCGAGGTCGAGCGACTGCGGGCCGCCCGCGGAGCCGTCGAAGACGAGATGTCCCGCGATCCTGATTCGAAGGCGATCCGGATCGAGGGCCGCCGGCGTTCCGGCGCGGGTACGTGCCTGTTCTGATTCCATGCCGCTCGCCTCAAGAACGGCCGCGCTCGCAAGCGTCGCGTTGCCCGCCGCACCGGCGATCCGCCCCCAGTTGGGGTCCTTGCCGTGGGCCGCAGCCTTCACGAGGCTGCTCGAGATCACGGCCCGCGCCACGGCTCGGGCGTCGGCATCGTCTGCTGCGCCGGTCACCTCGCAGGTCAGCAGGCACGTCGCACCTTCCCCGTCCGCCGCCTGCTGGCGCGCGAGGTCGCGAGCCACCGCCTCGACGGCAAGCGCAAGCGCATGGGCTGCCGGGGTACCGACTGCCACTGCGTCGGCGGCCGACGCGCCGGAGGCGAGCAGGAAGACCGTGTCGTTCGTGCTCGTGTCGCCGTCGACCGACAACTGGTTCCACGTTCGGGCGGCCGCGGGCCGGAGGATCGACGCGAGCAGTTCGGGTGATGCCGCAGCGTCCGTCAGGACGACGGACAGCATCGTGGCCATGTTGGGATGGATCATCCCGACGCCCTTGGCGATGCCGGTTACGCGCGCGTCACGGGTGCCGTATCCCTTCTGGGGCAGGGCCACGGTCACCGTTGCCGCCTTGGTCCTGGTGTCGGTCGTCCGGAGGGCATCTGCAGCCGCCTCGAGGCCCTCATCCGACGCACTGAGAGCCGAGGCCAGCGCCATTACGCCCGCTTCGACCTTGTCGAGTGGAAGCCGCGTTCCGATGATCCCGGTTGACAGATGCAGGATTGCGTCGGCCTCGATCCCCAACGCGGAGGCCACGATCTCGCCGACCCGAATCTGGTCCTCGTCTCCGGCCCGTCCGGTGGCAGCGTTGGCCGAGCCGCTTGTCGAGACGACAGCCCTCACCCAGCCGTTCGACGCGATCAGAACTGCCCGAGAGCGTCGGACCGGCGCGGCCGCGAACGTGTTCGGCGTGAAGACCGCAGCTGCCGCCAGAGGCTCACCAAGCGAGGCGATCAGCGCGAGATCCGAGCGCCCACTTGCCTTGATCCCTGCCGCGCCACCACCGGCGACAAAACCGGCGGGCATCCGGGCACGACGTTCAACGGCCGGACGCGCGGGCGCGGGAGCGGAGCGGAGGCCGTGGTCGTCGATCAGATTCATGGTGCCAGCGGTAGCGCTTCGAGCCCTGCCGTCTCCGGGAGGCCGAACACCAGGTTGAACGCCTGGATGCCCTGGCCAGCAGCGCCCTTCACGAGGTTGTCGATCACGCCAATCGCGAGGATGCGCCCGGTCCGATCATCGACCCGCACGTGGATGCGGACGTGGTTGCTGCCAAGGACATGCGCCGTCGCCGGGGGCGCCGCGACCATGTTCACGAACGGCTCGCCGTGGTACGCGGCTGCATAAAGATCATCCAGTTCGGTCTGGGACACGGCTCGCGTCGGGCGGACGTGACAGGAAGCCAGGATGCCCCGCGTCATCGGGATCAAGTGCGGCAGGAAGCCGATTCCCGCGAGCGCCGCCTCCGTGCCCGTCCCGGT
>JAYWFP010000249.1:0-3616 GCA_043778745.1 Chloroflexota bacterium | reverse complement strand
GGCCATCGAACCGGACGGCGATTGGTGTTCCGACGCCAATGCCGGCGACCCCATCGCCCGGCATGACAGACACAATTCCCAGGCCCGCCCCTACCGTCGTGAACGTCACGGCGTAGGGCGAGGCGAGGCGGCTGCCGCCGGTATCGGCGGCCGTGGTTCCGACCGTCAATGTATAGGTCGTAGCCAGGCTCAGGCCGGGTCCAAGGGTCAGGCTGACGACTGATCCGCGCCAGGCCGCGGTAACCCTTGCAGTCGGCCAAACGCTGATCGCGGCCTTGACGGAGACCGTGTCCATGAGGCGATCGAAGACCAGCTCGATGATCCCGTTGAGCGGCACACCAGAGGCTCCGTCGGATGGCGTGGCGCGGAGCACCACCGGTGGCCCAACGGTCGCGAAGGTCCACGCATCAAGCCCGACCGGGTCGACGTTCCCTTCGAGGTCCTCGACGCCCGGTGCGATCGAGATCGTGAACGTCGTGTCCTGGGGGAGCTTCTGCGAGGGCGTAAAGATGGCCGTCGAGCCGTTCCAGCTGAACGCCCCATCCACAACCGGGTCAATCCGGAAGCGCGACTCGGCGGTTGCGGTCCTGACGAGCTCGCTGAACTCGATGTCGATGGCAGTCAGGGCCTGCGCGAGTTGCGAATCTCCCGCCGGCGCACTGAGCGTAATGGCCTCGACGCTGGGGGGCCGTCGATCCACGGTCGTCGCATTCACGAGGACAAAGCCGAGGCCCAGGAGCGCGACGATCACACTCACCAGCGAAATGAGCCGGCGCATGGCCACCTCCGACCGGGTCTTCCTGTGCGGGGCGGGACGATAGCACAGCCCCTATACTCCCGATCCTGTGACTCAACGACCCGCCGTCGGCTGTCTTGTCGAGGTCCTCGAAACCCTCGTCCTGACCGTCGTCATTTTTTTCGGTATCCAGGCGTTCGTCGCCCAGCCGTACAAGGTCCAGCAAGGATCGATGGAGAACACCCTGCTCCCGGAGCAGTACGTCCTCGTCGACAAGCTGTCGCCGCGCTGGGACGCCTACTCGTACGGCGACATTGTCGTGTTCCACCCCCCGCTGACCTGGAACCAGGGCTCGGATGTCCCGTTCATCAAGCGCGTCATCGGCCTGCCCGGCGACATCATCGAGTTGCGGGACGGCATCGTCCACGTCAATGGCGTGGCCCTGATTGAGCCCTACATTTTCACCGACGAGAGCGGTACGCAACAGCAGTCGTATCCGGCCCCGGGAGGGGCGAGTCGATTCGTCGTGCCCGATGGCGAACTGTTCCTGATGGGTGACCATCGGGAGGACTCCGCTGATTCCCGCAACTTCGGACCGATCGAAATCTCCAAGGTGATCGGCCGAGCGTGGCTACGCTACTGGCCGTTCGACAAGGTCGGAGTCCTGCCAGTACCGGACCACCCGGAGCTGGCATCGCCCGCGCCGTGACCCACAATTGGTGAGCGCTGTCGCGTGAGGTCGGACGGATGAACCCGATCCTCGTCGGCGTTGCGTTCGCGGTGAGCGCGGGCGCGATCGTCGCCATCTCGGCTCGCGAAGCACGGACCGCGCTCATGGGCCTCGCCATCACGATGGTGGCGGCACCCTTCCTGTCGGATCCCTTGCCGGCGCTGTCCACGCTCGCGATGCGGGTGGTGGGAGCCGCGCTGGCGGCCTATCTCCTGCGAAGTGCGGTCCTGTCCATGGCCGACGGAGGCGATCGGCGACGCAAGCAGCCCGGACACCGCGGGTCCCGGATAGGCTGGCCGACCGAGACACTCCTGGCGATTGCCGCGTGGGTCGTCGGGCTGAGCGTGTTTGCCGACCTTCAGGCACTCAATCCGGCGGGCCCCGGGACCCTCGGCACCGACCTCCTCGGGTCCCTCAGTCCCGGCGCGTTGGCGTCCGGCGCCGGGCTTGCGGGCATCGTTCTGGCGATCGTGCCGGCCCTCAGTTCGCGTGACGGGCTGAGGACGGCGATCGGGCTGGTCGTGCTGGTCCAGGGCATCCTCCTCTTCCGGGCCGGCGTCGCGGGCGCGCCGTCCGACCTTGAACAGCTTGCCGGCGTCGCACTCATCGTTTCCGCAGCGATCACGGGTTCGATGCTGACTGGGCTCGGCGTGGCCCGGGACCGTGCAACGCACGGAGACTCGCGATCAGAGCCACCGCCCGTCGACGCCGGCCCATTGGCCGTGCCCGCGATCGCAGAGGGCGGAAGTAGCCTCCCGCGCCGGCGGCAACCACCCCGCAATCCCGAATGAGCGTCCTTGTCCTCGTGCTTATCGCCCTCCCCGGAGGCCTCATCACGAGTCTCCTGGGGCGTCGGCGCCGTCTGGCATTCGCCGTGGGGCTGGCATCAGCCGTGGCGAGTGCGTTCGCAGCCGCGTCGATCGATGCCGCCGACGTGGTCCCGGTCGCGGGCTCGTTGATCGGAGGATCCGATGGCCTGCGCACCTTTGCCATCGCGTGGGCGGCATCCGTTCTGCTGTTCGGGATCCTGGACGCGCTCCTGGGCTTCAGCCCCGGCGTCCTGGGTCCATCGCTCGTCGGGCTTGCCTTTGGCGCCTCGGGGCTCGCGGCGCAGGATCCCGGTATCGGGTTTGCCCTGGTCGGGGCCGGGGCGATCCTGACCGCCGTCGTTCCGATTTCGATGGCCCGTGTAGATGCGGAATCGGGACCCACCCTCGCCGTCCGGACGCTCCGGCCACTCGTCGCGTCGGTGATCCTCTCGCTCCTGGTGGTGGCCTGGGGTGCTTCGCCCGCCGGGCCATTCAATGCGACCGGCCTGTCCGGCGAGGTCGATCCGGCACTCGAGCTGACCATGGGCCTCGCGCTGCTGGCGCTGGCAGCCTCCCTGATCCTGAGGCTCGGTGCGATCCCCGGCCACGCCTGGGTCGCTCGATTCGCGGAGTCCATGCCCGCGTCGGCTGTTCCGCCGCTGCTCGGTTGGGGAGCCGCTGCATTCGCGCTGGTCGCCCTGGGTTGGATCGACCTGACGATTGCGCCGACGGCCGCTTCGCTCACCGCCGAGCGATCGATCGTCAGCGCGGTTGCCGTTGCAGGTATCGTGCTGGGCGGGCTGGCCGCGATCCTGCACGACGACATCGAACACGTGCTCGCCTACTCGATCGTCCAGGATGCCGGCGTTGCGATGCTTGCATTTGCCACAACGGGTACGACGGCCGCCGCCGCCGGCCGGGATTGGATAATCGCGGCCGTCGCGGTCAAGGCCGGACTGGCCGCCTGGGTCCACGTGACGCGCGCAACGTTCGGGACCAATCGGCGACCTGAGTTGCGCGGCTGGGCGCGCCGGGCCCCCGTGCTCGGCCTCGCCTTTGGGATCTTGATTCTTGGCGCGATCGGCATGCCCACGTTTGCCGGATTTGAGGCACGGGCGACCTTGATCAGCCTCGCCCTGCCCGGACCGGTCGGGACGCTCGTCCTGGTGACGGCCTTCGCCCCGATCATCTTCCTCGGCCGCCTCTTCGTCGATGGCCTCGGGGCTGGCGCGATTCCGGTTCGGGAGGCCACGGGCATTGGCCCGAATCTGGACCTCGGACGGAGTGTTGCCTGGGCCGGCGATCGGACGCCGAAACGGGTCGTGCCGGCGCTGATCAGGA
>JAYWFP010000248.1:0-8562 GCA_043778745.1 Chloroflexota bacterium | reverse complement strand
GAGAGTTCGAGCACGCTGCGGAGACCATCGGCTCGTAGCCGGCATCCATCACGGCAACCTCGAGGGCCGGTCGGCATCGCCGGCCGGCCCTCCTGATTCCAGCCATGCGTTCCAGAGAGAGGTTCGATGAGCACCGACGGACATCGCGACAAGCACCCGCGTCTGGTCGAACTGGAGCAGATGGTCCGCGACGGCCGGATCGATACGATCATCGTGGCCCTGACCGACATGCAGGGTCGCCTCATGGGCAAGCGGGTCCAGGGCGAGGCGTTCCTCAATGGCGTCATCGACCACGGCGCGCACTTCTGCACGTACCTGCTGGGTACGGACATGGAGATGAACACCCCTGAGGGCTTCCGCCTGATGAACTGGGAGACCGGCTACGGCGACTGGATTGCCTCGCCGGTCTGGGACTCGCTGCGGATCCTGCCCTGGCTCGAGAAGACGGCCATGGTCCTGTCCGACACGATCGATGAGGAGACGCACCAGGAGATCCCGGTCTCGCCACGGACCATCCTCAAGCGCCAGGTCGAGCGAGCACGGAAAGCCGGAATCACGGTCAAGGCCGGTTCCGAGTTCGAGTACTACGTCCTGAAGGATTCCTGGGAGCAGATCGCCGAGAATGGTTACGCCGTTCCGAAGCGCTTTGGTACGTACAACGAGGACTACCACCTCCTCCAGGCGACCAAGGCAGAACCGCTCCACCGGCTCCTCCGGAACCAGATGACCGAGGCGCGCGTGCCGATCGAGTTCTCCAAGGGAGAGGCGGCGCCCGGGCAGCACGAGGTCAACATCCGCTACGACCACGTCCTCGAATCGGCCGACCGAAGCGTGATCTTCAAGCACGGTGCCAAGGAGATCGCCTACCTCAACGGGTGGGGCATCACCTTCATGGCCAAACCCGATCACACCTGGACGGGCTCGTCCGGCCACCTGCACATGAGCATCTGGGACGTCGATGGCAAGCGGCCGCTGACGCACAACGAGGCCGACGGCCTGCCCTACGGCATCAGCCGCCAGTTCAGCCAGTTCGTGGCCGGGATGATGGCGTTCTCACGCGAGCTCGCGCCGTTCATCGCTCCGTTCGTGAACAGCTACAAGCGCTATGCCTCGCTGTCCTGGGCTCCGGTCAACGTGGTCTGGGGACGGGACAACCGGACGACCGGCTTCCGGATGGTTGGTCACGGGCCAACGCTCCACGTCGAAAACCGCTTCCCGGGCGGCGACATGAACGCGTACCTGACCTATGCCGCCGCCATCGGTGCGGGCCTGTACGGCATGGAGCACGGGATTGAGCTCACGCCGGAGTTCAAGGGCAACGGGTACATCGCCAAGGGCGTTGAGCGGATGCCCCGAGCGCTGTGGGAGGCGATCCAGGCCCTCGAGAAATCGGCGGCCGCGGTCGAGATCTTCGGCCAGGATGTCGTGGATCACTACCTCAACGCTGCGCGCGTCGAGCAGGACCTGTACGACTCGGTCGTCCACGACTGGGATCGCGAGCGGTACCTCGAGCGCGGGTAGCCTGAACAGTCGTCACGAGTGGCCGGCTCCCGAGCCCTGTGCTCAAGCCGGTGCCCCCGTTGTCAGGTGATGACCCTCGCTGTCATACGAGTCACGCCGACCGCCCCGCGCGGGCCGACACGAGTAGCTCGTATGTCCTCGAGTGGCATCGCTCGCGGGAGGGGGCCTCGCACCGGAAGGGGCCTCGCGCGGGCCGACACGAGTAGCTCGTATGACCTCGAGTGGCATCGCTCGCGGGAGAGGGCCTCGCGGGAGGGGCCTCGCGTGGGAGGGTCCTCGCGTGGGAGGGTCCTCGCTGACCGCCAGCCCGGGTCGTCACGCGTCTCGCTAGGATTACCGCATTCCCCATTCCGGGCGGCCCGGAATCCGCAACCACGACTCGCGCCAGGAGACTTCGATGCGACTCAAGGACAAGGTTTCCATCATCACGGGCGGGGGCTCCGGCATGGGCCGGGTCGCATCGCTCATGTTCGCCGCCGAGGGCTCGAAGGTCGTCGTCGCCGAGTTCAACGATGTTGCCGGCGAGGAAACCGTCCGGCTGGTTCGCGAGGCCGGCGGCGAGGCGACTTTCGTCAAGACCAACGTGGCCGACGAGGCCAGCGCGAAAGGCATGGTCGACCACGCGGTTGCGACCTACGGGCGCGTCGATGTCCTGTACAACAACGCGGGGATCATGCCCGAGGCCGATCACTCGGTGATCGACACGTCGGTGGAGGATTGGGACCGCGTCATGGCCGTCAACGTCCGGGGCGTATTCCTCGGCTGCAAGTACGCCATCCCGGTGATGGTCGAGCAGGGCTCCGGATCGATCATCAACATCTCGAGCTTCGTGGCCATCCTCGGCTGCTCCAACCCACAGGATGCCTACACCGCCTCCAAGGGTGCCGTGCTCGCCCTCACCAAGTCCCTCGCCGTCCAGTTCGCCCCGAAGGGCGTCCGGACGAACGCCATCTGCCCCGGCCCGGTGGAGACGCCCCTCCTCATGGGCTGGCTGGTCAAGGACGAGGACGCAAAGCGCATCCGCCTGAACCGCAACCCGACCGGCCGATTCGGCAAGCCAGAGGAGATCGTCGCGATGGGGATTTACCTCGCGAGCGACGAATCGCGTTGGACCAATGGCGCCTCGATGGTCATCGACGGCGGCATCACCGTGAACTACTTCTAGCCCATGGCTGACGTGGCCGGGCAACGAATCGCGATCGGCGTCGATGTGGGGGGCAGCGGCGTGAAGGTCGCGGCCGTCGATGTCGACACGGGCGAGCTGGTTGGCGAGCGGCGGCGGGTGGCGACGCCCCAGCCCTCGACCCCGGCAGCGGTCGTGCGCGTCATTGCCCGGCTGGTCGGCCGAATTGCCGAGGGCGCCGGCGCTCCGGATGCTCCGGTCGGGGTCGGCGTTCCGAGCGTTGTCATCGACGGCGTGACGAAGTCCGCAGCCAACGTCGATGCCGGCTGGGTGGACTTCGATGCGCGCCAGGCCCTGACCGAGGCGATCGGGCGGCGTGTGCGTGTGCTCAACGATGCGGATGCGGCGGGTCTCGCCGAGATGCGGTTCGGTGCGGGCGTCGGAGTCCGCGGGACCGTCTTCGTCCTGACCCTTGGCACGGGCCTCGGCTCCGGGATGTTCCTCGATGGTCGCCTCGTTCCCAACACCGAACTTGGTCACATGGAGATCCGGGGCCGGGATGCCGAGCGTCGATCAGCGGCCGTGGCGCGGACCCGTCGAGGGCTGTCCTGGAAGGCCTGGGCTCTCGACCTCGACGAGCATCTCCACGCGATCGATCGGCTCTTCTCGCCGGACCTGATCATTCTGGGGGGCGGCGTCTCGAAGAGCGCGGATCGGTTCCTGGGCCGGCTCACGGTTCGCCCGCCGGTTGTTGCTGCGGTCCTTCGGAACGACGCCGGCATCGTCGGCGCGGCCATGGCGGCTGCTGAGAGCGACCCGGAGTCCTGAACAGCGTCGGTCCCGGGGGCGCAACCGCCGGGCGTGGCCTGGGCGATCACGACCGTATAGCGCATGGGTCCCGACGGCTCGATCGCGGGCGCGATGACCAGCACGTTCTCGCCGCCCATCGCCAATCCCGGCACAGCCCCGGTTCCCAGCGGGGGCGGCGTATGATCGCGCAACGTCCACCGGCTCCACGGCGCCAAGGGCCCTCGCGGCCGCGCCGATCACATTCGAGGATTTCCGAATGACCCTTGACCAGACCGCGTCCGCCATCAGCCCGATGAAGATGATGATCGGCGGCCAGTCCGTCGATGCCGCCGACGGGCAGACCTTCGAGATCGTGAACCCTGCCACCGGGACCGTGATCGCGACCGCGCCGCTCGGCGGCAAGACCGATGTTGACCTTGCGGTCGCCGCTGCCCAGAAGGCCTTCGAGGACCCGAAGGGCTGGGCGACATGGGCGGCGGGCAAGCGCGGCCGAACGCTTGCCAAATTCGCGGCGATCATCAAGGACAAGAGCGATGAGCTCGCCTGGCTCGAAACGCGCAACGTCGGCAAGCCCATCGGCTCGTCCCGGGGCGAAATCATCGGTGCGAGCCTCGTGTTCGACTACTACGCCGGGGCCGCGAACAAGGTCTTCGGCCAGACCATCCCGGTTTCCAAGCCCGGCCTGGACCTGACCCTGCGCGAGCCCATCGGGGTGGTGGGACTCATCGTTCCGTGGAACTTCCCGCTCCTGATGGCCAGCTGGAAGCTCGGACCGGCCCTCGCCGCGGGCAACACCTGCATTCTCAAGCCCGCCAGCCTGTCACCGATGACAGCGCTCCGGATCGGCGAGCTGGCCCTCGAAGCCGGGATCCCGGCCGGGGTCCTGAACGTGGTCACGGGTCCCGGCGGCACGGCCGGGGCAGCCATTGCCGCCCACCCCGGGATCGGCAAGGTCGCCTTCACGGGTGAGACGACGACGGGTCAGGAGATCATGCGCCTGGCCTCGAACAACGTGAAGAAGATCAGCCTCGAGCTGGGTGGCAAAAGCCCAAACGTGATCTACGCCGACGCCAACCTCGAGCGCTTCGCATCGGAATCGCCCTACTCAGTCTTCGACAACTGCGGCCAGGATTGCTGCGCCCGGAGCCGGATCCTCGTCGAGCGATCGGTCCACGAGCAGGTCGTGGAGCTCTTCGCTGCGGCCACCCGCAAGGTCAAAGTCGGCAATCCCGAGGACGAGGCGACCGAGGTCGGCACGCTCGTCAGCTTCAAGCAGCGTGATCGCGTCCGCGACTACATCGAGATCGGCCTCGGCGAGGGCGCGAACCTCGTCGTCGGCGGCAATGCTCCGGACGACGCCGCGCTGGCCGAAGGCGCCTATCTGATGCCGGCCGTCTTCGACGGCGTCAACAACGACATGCGCATCGCACGGGAGGAGATCTTCGGCCCGGTCGTCTCGATCATCCCGTTCGACACCGAGGAGGAGGCAATCCGCCTCGCAAACGCGACGCCGTACGGCCTGTCCGGGTCCGTCTGGAGCAGCGACATCGGCAAGGCGCTGCGAACGGCAAAGGGTATCCAGGCGGGCGTCCTGTCGATCAACTCGAACAGCAGTGTCCATACCGAGGCGCCCTTCGGCGGCTACAAGATGTCCGGAATCGGACGGGAACTGGGCATGTCGGCGATCGAGCTGTACACCGAGACGAAGAACATCTTCATCGACATTCGGCCATAGGCGAACGGTGATGGCCGCGCCGCTAGGCCCCGCCAGTCGATGATCGATCCGCGGGACGACGACGCCGTGATCTACGAGGAGTCGCCGCTCGATTCCGTCGATTTCACGCCCCGGATCGTCCGGGCGGAGCAGCGGGGCGGTCTCGTCGCCGCGGCGCTGGCGATCACGCTGACGGGTCTGGTCGGGCTTGGCGTGCTCGCCGATAAAAGCCGGGCCGAACCGGCGCCGGATGCAGCCGCAGCCTCGAACCCGGGGACGACGGCTCCAGCGGCGTCGCCTGGCGCGGCCGTCAACCAGAGGCCCAGCGACGCACCCGGATCGCGCGTCCAGACGTGGCCGCCGTCTCGAGGGTTCGTGTATTTCGGTGGCGTGATTGACCTCCGATCGCCCGTTCCGTCGACGGTCGACCAGAACCTGACCTCGATCGATGTTGAAGGAACCGTGCTCGTTCGAGCGGCTCGCGTAGACATCACCCTCCGGAGCGGCAGCACCAGGATCATCGATCGAGCATCGATTGACGTCCGCGACCCCGACGGTGGCATCCGGCCGGTGCGAGCGCCAACGTTCATGACCTCGTTCTCCCTTCCGGCACCTCGGACCGGCGAGACGCTGTGGGTCCTGGTCACTGCGTACAACGAGTCCGGGGCCCAGATCGGTGCGGCGCGCCGGCCGATCTTCACCGGCCGGCTGCCTGGAGCATAGGGCGCGCGAGCCAGCTCAGCGGCCGCCTGCGAACTCCGGCGGATCAACCTTCGGATGGTGGTATGCCAGCCAGTCCACGAGCGCCCAATGGGTGGTCTTGAAGGCGAGCTCGGGCCAGGGCAGCGCCCCGGGATCGAATGACTTGATCTCGAGGGCCTCGGTCGTCAGGGTCGGTGCCCCGCCGATCACGCTGCCCTCGAACACAACCACCACGACCGCCGCCTCGAGGCGCGTGTAGAGGCCCACGATTTCCCCGGGCTGGATCAGGAGTCCCGTCTCCTCCATGGCCTCGCGCACGGCGGCCTCGTTCACGGTCTCATCGATCTCGAGGAATCCACCGGGCTGGGCCCATAACCCGAGGCCCGGCTCGATGCCCCGGCGAATGAGGATGACCTTCCCGTCCTCCGCGATCGGCAGGACCGTCACGACGAGTCGCGGATTGACGTAGGCGATGTGCCCGCACCCGGGGCAATGGCTCCGATGGCGATCCTCGCCGTCAATGGCGCCGAACCGCAATTCCGTTCCGCAACGGGAGCAGAACCGGATCGAGTCGGCCAGCCAGTCCGGCGTTCCGTGCCCCGAATCGATGTCAGTCGAGCGGCCATCCGGTCCGCGCCGCGAACCAGGATCTCCGCGTTCGGGCGTCATGCCTGGAGGGCCAGCACCGCCGCCGCGGCGAATACGAGCATCCCGATCCCGGCAGCCACGAGCCACGCGAGTCGGAACAGGCCACGATTGCGATTGATCGGCATCCATGCCCATGCCGAACGCCAGATCCGGAGCGATGCATCGGCGGTGGTCAGGATCAGGAGCGGCGCGCCGACCAGGATGCACAGCTTGACCAGCGGGCTGGCGAGGGTCGAGCCGGTCTCCAGCGCAGTGATAGCGACGGCCCCGGCAACGAGAGCGACGGCCGAGATGTTGATGTACTGGGCCTGGAGGGGGGTCGGGGCGATCTCGGGGACCGATCTGGGCGTGGGCGCCGGGCCGGCCGGCTGCGGCCCCGGGACGGCCTGTCGCTCCAGGACCGGCATTCCGGGTTCCCAGCGAGAATCGTCCATCGGCCGAGTGTAGCGGGCGGTACGATCCCGGCCTTGGATCGCCTGTTCGCCTTCTATCGAACGACGTCGGACGTGGAACCCGTCGTCTGCCTGGTCATCGCGAACCTGATCCCGCTCGCTGGCGTGGCCCTGTGGGGCTGGGATCTGTGGACGATCCTCGCCCTGTACTGGGTAGAGAACGGGATCATCGGCATCTTCAACGTCGCGAAGATCCTGCTGGCCGAAGGTGACGGTGGCCCGCCGGTCGGGGGTGCGTCCGGCTCAGTCCAGCCGCTCCTTGGAGTCCAGCCGCTCCTTGGATGCGGGCGCTTCGCGATGGCCGGGTTCTTCCTCGTCCATTACGGCGGGTTCTGGCTTGGGCACGGCGTGTTCGTCCTGTACGTGTTGCCGGCGTTCGGTGGTACGGGCGTCCCATTCGATGGCATCGCGGCCAACATGAACCTCGTCCTGTACGGCGCCATTGGGCTGGCCGTCAGCCACGGCATCTCGTTCTGGTTCAACTACATCGGTCGTGGCGAGTACCGACGAGTGTCATCCGCGCGGCTCATGGCTGCTCCGTATGCCCGGGTCGTCGTGCTCCACCTCACGATCATCATCGGTGCCTTCGTGTCCGTGTTCCTCGGATCGCCGGTCGGTGCGCTCATCGTCCTCGTCCTCCTGAAGACGGGGCTCGACCTTGCATTGCATCGGCGCGAGCATGTGGGACCCGCCGACCCGGGATCCTGAACCGACGCGCGAGAGCGACGCGCGAGCGGCGCGCGAACAGCGTGCGAGCGGCGCGAGAGCGACGCGCGAACAGCGTGCGAGCGACGCGTCAGACCCGTCGGCCGTCCGCGTGGGCTGGGACATCCACCACGGTGTCGCAGGTCGGGCAGTACCAATGCGCTTCCAGGGCGGTCCCGCAGGCGTCGTGCCGGAGCGAGGCATGCTCCCCGGTCGATGGATCCAGCGCAGCCCCCCAGTCGGCCAGAAGCCTGAGCGCCCCGGCGAGTGCGCGACCCTCGGTGGTCAATCGGTATTCGAAGCGCGGAGGACGTTCCAGGTATGCGGTCGCCACCACCAAACCATCGACCTCGAGGCGCCGGAGCCGCTCCGCCAGGATGTTCGGAGCAATCCCGGCAACCGCGGCCTGAAGGTCTCCGTAGCGCATGGGTCCGGTGAGCAGCGCCTCCACGATCCGGGGGCTCCAGCGATCACCGATCCTGGCCAATGCCGCACTGAGCGGCGTCGCCTGGGTGGATGGCTGGGTGAGCGAATGACGGGAACCAGGGCGGGGCATGGGCCAATGGTAGGCGACCCGCGGGCCGGCACGTGCGGTCGGACGGGCCGGAACTTGCGGGTCGCGGGCCGGCACTTGCGGTCGGGCGATGTCGGGTGTAGCTTGTCACTTGCATTTCGCAAGTTACATGCCCGTCCATCCTATCCAACAACCCGATCGACCAGGAGTCGCCCGCCATGAACCTGCTCCATGACCTGTCCAACGCCATCGCCGCCGCGGCCAAGGCTGCATCTCCGAGCATCGTCGGAATCGGCGCACGCCTGCGCGGCTCAGGGGTCGTGGTGGCCGATGGCCGCGTCCTGACCAATGCGCACAACCTGCGCGGCGACGA
>JAYWFP010000247.1:0-8563 GCA_043778745.1 Chloroflexota bacterium | reverse complement strand
CCCGACAGGCTGCGCGAAGACCTGGCTGGTACCGGTGATGTCGGCGATGATCGAACACCAACTCCCGGTTCCACCCTCCGCGCCGCAGGCAACGTCGGCCTGACCGACAAAGGGGTTCAGGAACAGGAGGGCCTCAGGCGGGCGCTGCTCGGCGAGCGTGTTGGCGTTCAGATTGTTGGCCTGGCCGATTCGCAGGAAGACCCAGATGAACGTCAGACCCACGGTGGCAACGATGACCGACACGAAGGTCAGACCCGTGGCGGCTCCGCTTCGCCGAATGAGGGCCGAGAAGAAGATCCCGAGCGCGCCGAACGCGATCGCCGTTACGAACAACATCAAGTAGCCGCGGAGCAGGTCATCCGGGGCGACACCGCCATACACGAATACCAGTGCTGACACGGGCACGGACGCGAGGATCAGGATGAATACCCAGGTGAGCGCCGAAAAGAGCTTGCCGACAACGATGGCGACCGACGAAATCGGCGTGACCGCAAGCAGATCGAGTGTCTGACGCTCGCGTTCGCCGCTGATGGTGCCGGCGGTGGATGCCGGGGCGAGGACGGAGATCATCAAGGTCTGGAGGAACATGATTGCGACGAAGATGCCGCGTCCGATGGATGCGGACTGGTACTGCGGGCTGAACCCGAAGTTCTGGCGGGCGCTCTCCTCGAGGATCCGACCGACCATCCATGCGAAGCCGGCCACGATCAGCGTGTAGATGGTCACGGAGATGAAGGCTCGGCGCCCGCGCATGCGTCCGCGCAGCTCCTTGACCATGATCGCGGTGATCCCCGGCATCGAGAGGCGAGGACGGCGAGCGAGGGTCCGAGCAATCATGCGACCGCCTCCTGTGCGATGGTCTCGTCCTGGCCGGTGACCTGGAGAAACAGTTCCTCGAGGTCGCTCGCCGCACGCGAGAAGCTGGCGATGCTCAGTCCCGACGAGATCGCGTCGCGAAGGAGTGCCGCCGTCTGGATCTCGTCACCCCGGAACCCCAACTCGACCAGTCCATCCGGCAGGATGGCAGCAGATGCGACCTCGGCCTGTTCGGAGAACCAAACGCGGGCGGCTTCGAGCGCCTCGCCTTCGGCTATCACGCGGGCTCGGAGGACCGCTCCGACGCGAAGTCGTTTCTCGATGTCGGCGATCCGTCCCGACGCCAGGACGCGCCCACGATCCACGATTGCGACGCTCGTGCAGAGCTCTTCGAGTTCCGGAAGGATGTGGCTGCTGATGAGGATCGTCTTGCCGAGGGTGCGCAGTTCGCGGAGCAACTCGCGGAGTTCCACGCGGGCTCGCGGGTCGAGACCTGAGGCGGGCTCATCGAGCAGGAGCACCTTCGGGTCGTGGACGAGCGCATGGGCGAGGCACAGGCGCTGCTGCATGCCGCGAGACAGGCTCTGTACGTAGGTGTCGCGCTTGTCGGCCAGATCCACCAGCTCGAGGAGATCCCCGATGATCCGCTTGCGCGCGGGAGCCGAGAGCCCGTAGCACCGTCCGAAGAAGTCGAGGTACTCCCAGACCCGCATATCGTCGTATACCCCGAATACATCCGGCATGAACCCGAGGACGCGGCGGACATCGTTCGGGTTCCGGGCCAGCGACCAGCCACCCACCTCGGCCTCTCCTGCGGTCGGCTCCAGGAGCGTCGCGAGGATGCGGAGCGTTGTGGTCTTGCCGGCGCCATTCGGCCCGACGAGGCCGAAGATCTCGCCCTCCTCGATCTCGAGGTCAACGCCCGCGACGGCGAGCGTTCGGTCGTAGCGCTTCACGAGACCCTGTGTCCTCACGATGGTTGTCACGAGATGACCCCGCTGATGGAGATCTGGAACTGGAACCCGAGGCCCTGATCCGCCGATTCATTGACGAACCGGATCAGCACCTGGCCGGTCGCTCGGTCAACGAAGCGTTCCGGCGTATCCAGTGCATAGACGTTCCCCTGTCCGAGGTGAGGGAGCCTGGCCCACACGCCAGCATTGACATCGAAGACGTCGATTTCCGGTACGCCATCGAGGTGTGGCGGCGTGCAGCCCTCCGGCTGGGAATTGGTGGCATCCACGCACGCCACCGGCTTGGTATCGAGGGGCACGACGTGCGTTGCGCCCTGCCCCGGCAGGCTGCCGCCGTTCATCGAGAACTGGACCTCCGTGGCAGCGAACGATCCCCGGAATGAGATCGGCCGGTAGGCGATGGTGGCTGAGCCTGCGCCCATGTTCACCGAGGATGGATCCTTGCTGAAGAACGCCGCATCGGATGACACCACGGTTGCCGTGATCAGATCGGATGCAAACGCCGTGGTGCCGCTGATATCGAGGCCAGCGGGCAGGTAGTACAGGACGTTCGCGTTTCGGCGGGCGATCTGGCCCTGCACGCGCACGTCAAGAACCTCGGCCCGACCCCACGCCAGGAGTACCGGGCCACTGGCATTCAGGTTACCGACCGAGCCGAACATCGGGTCGAAGGTCAACTGGTCGACGATCGCGTGCCGGACTCGCATTCGGAGGCCATCGTCGTTGAGCGATGACGAATCCCCGAAGAACACCTGACCAAAGATGCGATCGGACAGCGACTGGCCGAACTGGTTGCCGGTCGGGCGGAGCGAGACGTCCTTCGACGATCCAGGTGGCATGTCCCCGATGACGGCCACGGAGCCGCCGAGGACGAGTGCGACGCTCTCGAGGGCGATGGCCGACCCGTTTGTCACCGTTCCGGTCACGATTCCATTCTTGAACGTGAGCTTGGTGGTGACCAGGGGTACGGTCGCCGGTGCATCCGCCCGTACGGTTCGCAGTGAGGAGAACCCGACGGCGAGGTCACGCACGAGCGCCGGATCCCCCTGCACGATGTCGAGCGAGTTCGGGTCGCCATTGCCCGAGAAGTCGCCCGTGGATGGCGCCGTGAGCAGCGCGCTCCCGTGGACCTCGAGCTGATAGGTCGATCGGGATGGCGAGAAGACCCCGACATAGACCTGTGCGGAGCCTTCGGTCGCGCCCGGGGCGCCGCGCACGACGGCGACCTCGTTCACGATCAGATCGCTGCCGCGGAGCGTTGTTCCAAAGCCATACGACGCGGTTGCGAATGCCACGATCAGGACCGGCATCGTGATCCATGCCAGCTCTCGGCGATCGAGGCGACGGAGGATCAGGTAGTTGATGGGTCCGATCAGCAGGATGTAGCCCCCGATCAGGAGGAGCAGGCCGCCGATGGGGGGGAGGGCAAGCGACGCAAGCTGATTGACCGCATTCACGATCTGGCTGTCATCCGAACCGACGACCGGGCCGCCGGCCGTCCGCCCGGGCAGGAGGCGACGCCACATGACGTCGATGTCACGGCTGGCGGCGAGCCACTTTGTGGCCGGATCGAAGCCCAGGACCGTCACTGCGCCCGAGCCATATTCCATCTCGGCGGCGATGACGCGATCACCTGAGGTCGCCAATGGCCGACCGTCGCGGAGGGTCCCGCCCTGGGCCGGAAGATCTGCCGCGTCGACCGGCAGCTGGCCGATCAGCCCGGTGAGCGTGGTCGGGCTGACAGTCAGGGTGGCAGTGGGCCGGTATGGCAGAAGATCGTCCGGGAAGCCGGACAACGTTCCGATGCCGGCCGTGCCGCCGGCGATGACAAGTTCGCCGCCACCGGCGATCCAGCCGCGAAGTGCCGCGAGCTGGTCCGTGCTCAGCTGGTTGCTGTCCACGTCTTGCCAGACGAGTCGGTCGAGCGTCCCCCACGCCTCGAGGCGATCCGGCAGGTCGGCGATCCCGAGCGCCAGGATGGACGGCGCGATCCCGTTGGCGTTCGGCTCGAGATTGAGCTCGGCCACGATCCCCTGGGGTTGCTCGGCGATGACCCCGACGACCAGCTGAGCGGCATCGTGAATGAGGTAGGACACATCGGCCGAGGCGATCGTGGTTCCCCCGGATATAAGCTCAAGCTTCACGGACCGTCCGAACGCCGGCGGCTGGGCATGGAGGACATAGGCCTGCCGGGAGTTGGTCGGCAGGTCCACCGGAACCGAGAAGCGCGTTCGTCCAGAGGCACCGCCCGCGAGGCGGACCTCGCCCTTGATAGCCGGGCCGTCATTCGTGAATGCGATCTGGATCGCCATCCACGATCCGACGCGCGCGTGGCCCTGAAGCAGAACCCGCGCCTCCATCTTCACGGTGCTGGCGGCCTGCGTCGTGACCGCAAGCGGACCAAGGAGGAGGGCCGCCACGACGAACATCGCGCCGATAGAGCGTAACCAACGGGCGGCGGGTCGCGGCAGAGCCAGAGCGAGCGGCACGACGTCTCCTGGGAATACGTGGGTGGTCGCTGGGAATATGTGGGTGGTCGATTGCATCGACGCCGGACGTCCCCGATAAGTTACGCCGGCAGGCGAAATCACTGCCGGGCGCGAATCCGCGGAGCCTATCGTACGATCCGGTTGTCAGCACCCGACCGAATTGACCGACGATCGGCAACTGCCCGGCCCGCCTGCCCACCGCACGGCCCGTCATCAACCGCTGGAGGGGTGAGCATGCCCGACTCGACGCCCGACGACATCCTCGCCCGCGCCCAGGCACCGGCGGTCAATGGACGGCCCATCCGGAAGGATGAAATCGAGCTCGACGAGCGCGGCATCTACGTGGAATCGTGGCTGCCGGAACGCCGGTCGCGCCGCAAGCCTCTCCTGTTCGTCCACGGGGAACTGGCGGGTTCGTGGCTCTGGGAGCGCTACCTCGGCTACTTCGCCGGACGGGGCTGGGAGGGCCATGCCCTCAACCTGCGAAATCATCACTGGAGCCGGACCGCGGACCCGGCCGAGCTGTCCTTCGAGATGTTCGTCGAGGATGTCGCTTCGGTGATGGCGCGGCTCGGTCCCGGCGTGGTCGTGATCGGCCACGGGATGGGAGGCCTGCTCGCCCTCAAGGCGGCCGAGCGTCAACCGGTTGCCGGGCTCGTGCTTGTCGCTCCCGAGGCACCGGGCGAGCTTCGGCTCGCGGCCCATCAGCACGAGCTCCGAGACATCCCCGAGCTCTACGGCAAGTCGCTCATCGGCTGGGAGACCCTTCCAGAGCGATTGCAGCGGGATCACGCGGACCTTTCGATTGCCGACATCCTGCGGATCCAGCACCTCATGGGCCAGAAGCCCCACGAGTCGGGTCGGGCGAGGCGAGCGGTCCTGCGCGGAATTCGCGTGAACCGGGCCGCCTTCGAGAGCGTCCCCCGCCTCGTGATCGGTGGTGGTCTGGACCGCCAGGTGCCCGCTCAGAGCGTCGAGCGCGTGGCGGAGTGGCTCGATGCTCCCTACGAACCGTTCGGTGCCCACACGCATTATGGGCTGGTGGTGGGCGAGGACAGCTACCAGCAGGTCGCGGATTCGATCCGAGCGTTCCTCGAGCTGAATCGGCTCTGACCGGGGGCTCGATTCGCGGTCGTTTGGTATCATCCGCCGCTCACGCGGTGCGCGTGACCCAGGCCGCATTCGTCTAGAGGCCCAGGACACCGCCCTCTCAAGGCGGAGACCACCGGTTCGAATCCGGTATGCGGTACCAGATGCGACAACGAAGGCTCGATCCGGTTTGCGGATCGAGCCTTCTTTCATCCGTGTCGCATCGACGCTCGACCTGGGTGCGCTTGGTGCGCGGCTTGGCTCGATCAACTTCGGTATCGCGGTCCCGGCGATCCTTGGCCTGGTGGCCGTCCACCTCGTCGCTGCCACGCCGTGGCGTCGACTGAACCGGCACCTCGCCGACGTTCGCCTCGCTTGGCGCACGACAATCCGGCTGTACTACGCGGGCCAGGCGCGGGGTGCGGTGACGCCGGCCAATCTCGGCGCCGACGTAAACCGGGTCATGGCCACGACCGTGCCGATCTCACCGAATGGCATCGGGATCCAGGAAGGCGCCCTGGCGATCCTCTTCGTCCAGCTCCGCCTGCCGCCCGACGTTGCGCTGGCGGCTGCACTGCTGAACCGGCTCGCGCTCCTGTTGACTGCCGGGATGGGGGCCACCGCGCTCGCCTGGGGAGCCCGGCGCCAACCCGCCGCTTCGGTTCGCGCAGCTATGACCGAGCCTGCTCGCGGCCGGTAGCGGGGGGGGGGTTGGCGGACGCCGCGGGGCCGTGCCACCGGCCCGCCGCGCAACCGGCCCGTGGCCACCGGCCCGTGCGGCTCTGTACACTCCGGAACCATGACCTCACAAGACGGCCGCCGCCTCCTGATTCTGACCGAGGGCCAGTTTCGGGCCCACAATGCGAAGACCGCGATGGGTGTCATCCGGTACGGCACCGATGAGATCGTGGCGCTGCTCGATTCGTCGATCGCAGGCCACAACGTCGCCGAATGGCTCCCGGGGCACGACATCCCGGCCGTCGGGACGCTGGCCGAGGCCCTCGCGATGCCCAACCGTCCCAACACGCTCCTCATCGGGATCGCGCCGACCGGTGGGCGTCTGCCGGATGACTGGCGCGGAATCATCATCGCCGCGCTCCGCGCCGGACTGGACGTTCACTCGGGCCTGCACACCTTCCTGGGCGACGATGCCGAGTTCTCGGCGGAGGCCGCGTCGTCAGGCGCCCGGATCGTCGACTACCGACGCCCTCCTGAACGGCATGAAACGGCGGTCGGGCGCCGCCACCGGCCCGGCTCGCGGGTCATCCTCACCGTGGGCACGGACTGCGCGATCGGCAAGATGTCCGTGGCCCTGGATCTGCGCAAGTCGGCGCTGAAGGCGGGCGACAGCGTTGTCTTTGTGCCGACGGGCCAGACGGGCATGATGATCGACGGCTGGGGCGTCGCGATCGATCGCGTCATCAGCGATTTCGCCCAGGGAACCGTCGAGTGGATGACCGGCGAGGCCGAGGCGCGTGGTGACTGGGTCATCGTCGAGGGTCAGGGTTCCCTGGATCACCCGGCCTATTCGTCGGTCACGTTGAGCCTCATTCACGGTTCCACGCCCCATGCGCTGGTCATGGTTCACAAGCCGGGGATGGCGAACCATGACTTCGACCATCTGCCCGACGTGTCGTTCCCGATCGCGAGCCTGCCCGAGTTCATTCGCCTCCACGAGAAGGTCGCGGGCCTGGTGGCCCCGAGCCGGGTCGTGGCCCTCGCGCTCAACACCTCGCTCTACCAGGATGATGCCGACGCGCGGCGGGTGATCGAGGACATCTCGCGGGAGACCGGGCTCCCGGCCGGCGATCCGGTCCGGTTCGGCGGGGACGCGCTATGGGCGTCCATCCGCACCGCGGTCGAAGGGCTGCCGTGGGTCCAGGCGAACGACGCCCGGATGGAGGCGTGACGCTCCGGATCCGCCACGAGACGCTACAACTCCGCCTCCGGGAGCCGTTCCGGATCGCTCGCTCGGAGCATGGCGCCGGTCAGTTCGTGACGACGGTCGTGGTCGAGCTCGAGGACGACCGTTTTCCGGGGATCGTGGGGATCGGCGAGGGGTACCCGGATCGGTTCTACGGCGACACCCCGGAGACGATGGCCGCCGTCTACCCGCTCCTGCTGGCCTCGATCGGGGAACCAGACCCATCGCCGGCGGGACTCCGGGATGCCGGCGACGCGATGCGCGACGCGATCCGCTGGAACGGCGGTGCCAAGTGCGCCGTGGACTCGGCCCTTCACGATCTCGTCGGCAAGGTGAACGGCCGTCCGGTCTGGGACCTGCTGGGCCTGTCGCCGGACATTCCACCCACCGATTTCACGCTCGGGCTCGATGAACCGGCGGTCGTCCGCGAGCGTGCCCGGCGTGCCGCCGCGTTTCCGGCTCTCAAGATCAAGTGCGGTGGACCCGCCGACGTGGCGACGCTGCGTGCCGTGCGCGAGGTCTTCGAGGGACCGATTCGGGTCGATGCCAACACCGGCTGGACGCCCGACGTGGCCCGGGCCATGCTCCCGGACCTCATCGCGCTGGGCGTGGAGCTCATCGAGCAGCCATTCCCAGCCGCCCGCCTGGACTGGATGGCCGAACTGCAACAGCACTCGATCCTGCCGATCGTGGCCGACGAGTCATGCGTGACGGACGAGGACCTCGATGGCCTCGTCGGGGTCGTGGCCGGGGTCAACGTGAAGCTCGCCAAGGTCGGGGGACCGGGCCCCGCGGCGCGGATGCTTGCACGGGCCCGCGATCTTGGCTTCCGCCGATTCCTCGGCTGCATGGAGGAGACCTCGGTCGTCATCGCCGCCTCGGCTGCGTGTGCATCACTCGTTGAGTGGGCGGATCTCGATGGCTGCCTGCTGATCGCCGATGACCCGTTCGAGGGCCTGGAGCTGGGCGCCGATCATCGCTGGCAGCTCGGCGATCGTCCCGGGCTCGGCGTGGTGCGTACGCCCGCTGAACCGCGCTGAACCTGGGTTCGGCGCTGGTGGCCCGAAACGAGGGGGCGGGCCG
This sequence comes from Chloroflexota bacterium, assembly GCA_043778745.1. Lineage (GTDB taxonomy): Bacteria > Chloroflexota > Limnocylindria > Limnocylindrales > CSP1-4 > UBA5189. The sequence continues at coordinate 188 of JAYWFP010000247.1, read as the reverse complement.
AAATCCGCCCTTTGGGCCCGGAATCTGGGCCATGTGGATAACTTGGTGGACGAAAAGGTGGAGAAGGCCCTAGCCGCCTGACGGCCATTCGGCGTACCATTCGCATGTCGGTAGCGAACCAAGGGAGGGGGTCCGCCGGCCACCCAGTTACCACCCGCATCCGCGGGTCACGGTCCACTTCGCCGTGC
>JAYWFP010000246.1:0-8578 GCA_043778745.1 Chloroflexota bacterium | reverse complement strand
TCAAGGAGCGAATCATCTTCATTGGCGACGTGATCGAGGATCACCTTGCCAACCTCGTGATCGCCCAGCTCCTGTTCCTCGAATCCGAGGATCCGGAGAAGGACATCAGCCTGTACGTGAACTCGCCCGGTGGCGTCGTGACCGCCGGCCTCGCCATCTACGACACGATGCAGTACCTGCGCGCCCCGGTGAGCACCATCTGCCTCGGCCAGGCGGCATCGATGGCCGCGGTCCTGCTGGCGGCCGGCGCGAAGGGCAAGCGGTACGCCCTGCCGCACAGCCGGATCATGATTCACCAGGGATCCGGCGGCTTCCGCGGCAACGCCCCGGATGCCGTGATCCAGATGCGCGAATGGGAGCACCTCGTCAAACTGAACCACGCCATCCTCGCCCGACATACCGGTCAAACGGTCGAGAAGATCGTCGCGGATACGGATCGGGACCGGTTCATGTCGCCCGACGAGGCAAAGGACTATGGCATCATCGACGCTGTCTACAGCGCCCAGGGTGCGTCACTGATCTCGCAGGCCCACGATGCCGGCCTCGCCGGCGGCGAAGGCAGCAAGGTCGCCGACATCCCCGCGCCGGAGACGAAGAAGTCGAAGGGTTGACCCCGACACCGGGCCGGGACACCTTGCGACGGATCAACGAGGCACTCGCGTGAGCACAACCAGCAGTACCACCAAGGGTCCCAAGGTCCCGTATCGCTGCTCGTTCTGCGGCAAGAGCCAGGAGCAGGTCCGCAAGCTGATCGCCGGTCAGGGCGTGTACATCTGCGACGAGTGCATCAACCTGTGCCAGGAGATCATCGACGAAGAGCTGCTCGATCAGCCCAAGGTCAAGCCGGCCGTCACCAAGCTGCCCAACCCACGACAGCTCACCTTCTCCCTCGACCAGTACGTCATCAGCCAGGAAAAGGCAAAGAAGGTCCTGTCGGTCGCGGTCTACAACCACTACAAGCGGGTCAACGCGGGCCATGCGATCGACGAGGTCGAACTCCAGAAGTCGAATGTCCTGCTGGTCGGCCCGACCGGCTCGGGCAAGACCCTCCTGGCGCAGACGCTCGCTCGGGTCCTCGACGTTCCGTTCTGCATCGCCGATGCCACCTCGCTGACCGAGGCGGGCTATGTCGGCGAGGATGTCGAGAACATCCTGCTGCGGCTGATCCAGGCCGCGGATTTCGATGTTGCGCGGGCCCAGCGCGGAATCATCTACATCGACGAGATCGACAAGATCGCCCGCAAGGCGGACAACCCATCGATCACCCGCGACGTGTCGGGCGAGGGTGTCCAGCAGGCGCTCCTCAAGATCCTCGAGGGCACGGTAGCGAACGTGCCGCCCCAAGGCGGGCGCAAGCATCCGCACCAGGACTTCATCCAGATCGACACCACGAACGTGCTGTTCATCTGCGGTGGAGCGTTCGACGGGCTCGAGAAGATCGTCGAGGAGCGCGTCGGCAAGCGCGCCATCGGCTTCGGGTCCGAGGCGGCGCCGTCGGCTGCGGAGCGCGGTCGGCTCCTGGACAAGCTCATGCCCGAGGATCTCCTCAAGTACGGGCTGATCCCGGAATTCATCGGGCGCCTGCCGGTCATCGTCACCCTGTCCGCGCTCACGGCCGATGACCTGGTCCGCGTGCTCGTTGAGCCGAAGAATGCGGTCGCCCGCCAGTTCCAGCGGTTCCTGTCGCTCGACAAGGTGGAGCTCGTCTTCACGCCGGGTGCGCTGCGGGCCGCGGCCGACGTCGCCCTCGATCGAAAGACCGGCGCTCGCGCCCTTCGATCGATCGTCGAAGAGGCGCTGCTCGAGGTGATGTTCGACATCCCGGAGCGGTCCGACATCCGGAAATGCATCATCACCGAGGAAACCATCCGCGATCGCCGCATGCCGCTCCTGCTGACCAAGTCCGACGTCGACCAGGGCGTGGACGAGACGAACTACGAGGAATGGCTGGCCGAGCGAGGCGAGAGCGCCTGACTTCGGCCACCGTGATCGTGGTGATACACTCCCGCCCTCACGGCGAGGACCGGGAAGAGTAGGACTGAGCCAGTCACGGAGCGAGCGCGGGACGGTGTGAGCCGCGCGGACGTGACGGTCCGAAGGTCGCTCGCGAGCCGTGCGGTCGGCGCCCGATAACGCGCCATGAGGAGGGACCGGACCCGGCAACGGCCCAGGGCGCGATGAGCGTTCCGGCGGGACCTCGAACCAGCAGGTGGTACCACGACCCGTTCGTCCGCTGGACGAGCGGGTTTGATGTTTTTCGGGACGGGAGCACGGGACGATGGCAGAGCGGGAACTCGACAAGGCGTACGCGCCGGCGGACGTCGAGGGCGCGGTCTACGAGCGCTGGATGGCTGCGGATGTCTTCGCGCCCGATGGGGCGGGTTCGCGGGCTGACGCGTCGAAGGCGCCATTCGTGATCATCCAGCCGCCGCCGAACGTGACGGGATCCCTGCACCTCGGCCACGCTCAGCGAACCGCCGTCGAGGACCTGATGATCCGGCACGCCCGCATGCAGGGCCGGCCCACGCTGTTCCTGCCGGGACTCGATCACGCGAGCATCGCGGCCCAGTTCGTCCTCGACGGGATCCTTGCCAAGGAGGGCGAAAGCCGGGCCACCCTCGGCCGCGACCGTTACCTCGAGCGGATGCGCGAGTTTGTCGAGCGGACTCGGGGCGTCATCCTGGGCCAGCAGCGGCGGGTCGGGGCATCGGCCGACTGGGGTCGGCTCCGCTTCACGATGGACGACGGAAGTTCGAAGGCCGTCCGCCATGCATTCACCCGCCTCTACCACGACGGACTGGCGTATCGAACCGAGGCGCTCGTGAACTGGTGTCCGTCCTGCCGGACCAGCCTGTCCGACCTCGAGGTCATCGCGACGCCCACCACGGGATCGATCTGGTCGATCCGGTATCACCTGATCGATGAGGCTTCCGGAGCGCCGCTTGCGGATAGCTGGATCACGGTCGCCACCACCCGGCCAGAGACGATCCTGGGCGATACCGGGGTCGCCGTCCATCCCGACGACGAGCGCTACGCGGCCCTGATCGGACGCCATGTACGGATCCCGTTCGTTGAGCGCGACGTCGCGATCGTGGCCGACGAGGCGGTCGATCGAACCTTCGGCACCGGTGCCGTCAAGGTCACACCCGCACACGATGCCACCGACCTCGAGATCGGGCGCCGCCACGGCCTCGCGTCGATCGACGTCATGACAGACGACGGATTGATCAATGACCAGGGCGCCGGCTACGCCGGTCTGGATCGGTTCGCAGCCCGAACCCGGATCCTCGAGGACCTCGCGGCCGTCGGCGACCTCGAGGCGGAGCGGCCGCACGACCTGATTCTGGGTCGCTGCCAGCGGTCCGACGACGTAGTGGAGCCGCGGCTCAAGACCCAATGGTTCATTCGAACGGCACCCCTGGCTGAACGAGCGCTGGCTATCACTCGATCCGGCCGGACGCGGATTCTGCCTGAGCGATTCGACAAGATCTGGGAGCACTGGCTCACGGGTATCCGGGACTGGAACGTGAGCCGCCAGCTCTGGTGGGGTCATCGCATCCCGGCCTGGTACTGCCCGGATGGACACATCACCGTCACCGACCTGGCGGACGGCCCACGGGCGTGCGAGACCTGCGCTCGCGATTCCGCTGATCTCCGGCAGGATCCGGACATTTTCGACACGTGGTTCAGCTCCGGGCTCTGGCCGTTCTCGACTCTCGGCTGGCCGGACGCGACGGACGACCTGGCGCGGTACTACCCAGGTTCCGTGATGGAGACCGGATACGACATCATCTTTTTCTGGGTTGCCCGGATGACGATGCTCGGCCTGGCGCTGCTGGACGAATCCCCGTTCGAAACGGTGTACCTGTCGGGGCTGATCCGCGATCCCTACGGCAAGAAGATGTCCAAGACGACCGGCAACGTCGTCGACCCACTCGAGATCATCGACACCACCGGTGCTGACGCGCTGCGCTTCGCCCTGATCCACGGTGCGACACCGGGCCTGGACCAGCGCTTTGGAACCGAGAAGGTGGAGAACGCGCGGAACTTCGTCAACAAGCTCTGGAATGCAACCCGGTTTGTGCTCGGCTCACGACCCGCATCCATTCCCGACGGGTCCGCCCGGCGGGTGCCCGATTCGGCTCACCTTGGACCCGCCGAGCGATGGATCAGGTCACGATGTGCTGCCACCGTCGGGGCGGTTGATCGGGCAATGGCCGACTTCCAGTTCGCCGAGGTGACCCGGGCCCTATACGACGCGATCTGGTCCGAGTACTGCGACTGGGGCCTGGAGCTTGCCAAGGTCCGACTGGCCGATTCGTCCCTACCCGAAGCTGAACGTGAGGCAACGTGGTGGACGCTGGTCGAGGCCCTGGATACGTATCTCCGCCTTCTGCACCCGGTGATGCCGTTCGTGACCGAGGAACTGTGGGGTGCGCTGCCGCACGCTACGGATGATCCCGACCTGCTGATCGTGGCCGAGTGGCCCGCGCAAGCAGATCAGGACCCGGTGATCGAAGCCGAGCTCGGCGCCGTCATCCAGATGGTCGGCGGCATCCGTAACGCCCGCGCCGAGGCCGGTATTCCGGCTTCGGCATGGCTGCCGGTCCACGTCGGCGGATCGCTCGTATTCGAGCCCACCTTCGCCACTCTCCTGCCGGCCATCGCGCGAATGACGCGTGGCCGACCAGTCGTCCCGACAGCGCGCATCGACCTCGACGACGCTGCGCCCGATGGCCTGGTCGTGATCGCCGGTGACCTCGAAGCCCGCATCGCCATCCCGAACGACGCCGGACCGCCCGCGCGTGATGGACCACGTCTCGAAAGGGAGCTGGCTGATGCGGAGGTCTTCCTGGCCGCTGCCATCGAGCGTCTTTCCAACCCGACGTTCGTCGAGCGAGCGCCGGCGAGCGTCGTTGACGGGGCGCGCGCGCGTGTCATCGAGCTCACCGAAACGGCGGCACGCCTCAGGGCCCGCCTCGAAGGCTGAACCGAAAAACGCGGCTCTTCGCGGCGCCGGAACAGAGACGTGCGTGTTCTCGACCCGCTGAACGGCGCTGCTACGATAGGCGGCAGTTTCGCCAGCATGTTTCGGGGAGAGCCATCCGTGCCGCTCGAGTTCCTACGCCGGAAGGGCCCGGCATCCCTGCCGGTCCCGGTCGAATCACAGGCCGCGCCCCGGTCCGCCGGGATGGCGCTGCCCGAGGAAGTGGTCGCCCAGGAGCATCAGCTCCGCCTGAACTACGCGGGCAAGACCAGCGAGGGCGTCCGCATCAAGACGGGCGCGGCTGCTCTCGCGGACCTGCCTAAGATGCTGGCCGGACTGTCCAAGAGCGACGTCGAGATCATCCAGCCCCTGCCGATTGAATTCAGTCAGGCCGCGCCGTCCATCGTGCGACCGTCAGAAGCGATGCAATGGCTCAACGCCCATCACGCGCTGTCGCCGATCGGACGACATGCACTCGTCGTCCTCGAGACGATCGACGCGGTTGATCTGGCCTTCGACACCTTCGTATGTGGCCTCCTCGATGGCGAGACCGATACCTCCGGGTACCCGGAGTACAACGCCGTTGTCGGTGGCGCTGCCGCTCACTGGGACGAGGTGACCGGCGACATGATCGTCCGCGGCGTGGTGGGCTGGGGCGGCCGCGGCGTTCGAGGCGACACCGACCGGATCGGCTCGCGAATTCTGACGTCGATCCTGTCGAGCATCCTGGCGAGTCAATATGCGCTTGGCCTGACGGCAATTTCCAGACCGATGGTCGCGACCGGTCGGGGAGGTGTCGTGTGCCCGCATTGCGGCTTCCACTCTGCGCACGAGCGGGCGTTCTACTGCCCGAAGTGCGGCATGCGCCTCCTGCGCGGCTAAGCCCAGACAGCCGACGCGATACCGTGCCGATTTACGACTACTCCTGTACGGCGTGCCGTCATCTTGTGGAAGTGATTCACGGGATCAACGAGGCCGGCCCGCGATTCTGTCCGAATTGCGGGGTCGAAGGGACCATGCGCAAGGGGTTCTCGACACCGGCCGTCCACTTCAAGGGGTCTGGGTGGGCCAAGAAGGACCGGTCCTCGACGTCCTCGCCCACAAAGTCCAACAGCACGAAGCCCAGCACGGGAGCCGACAGCGCCGGTGGCGAGAGCGCGGGCAGCAACAATTCGGACGCCGATTCCTCAAAACCAAAGCCGGAAGTCGCGCCGGCGACACCGGCGTCCGACGGAGGTTCATGACCGTGTCCGGGTCCGCGACTGACTGGATCAGCCTCGCCGAGGCTTCCGCGATTCTCGCCGCATCCAACATCAGGTTCCGGGCCTCTACCATCGGGAACTGGGCGCGGAACGGCAAGCTCCAGAGCATCAAGCTCGGCGGTCGGCGGTTCGTCCGGCGGGGCGAAGTCAAGTCGCTGATCGCGCCGCCCCGGCGGGTCCGCGCGGACCACCTTCAGCCAGGCTTGTTCGAGGACCTCTCGGACTGACGATGCCGTCGCTTCGTGAGATCGCGCGCGGCCCGGAGCTGGCGGTGCGTGCCCTGGGACGGGGCGTCGTCGGGATCCTGGCCCGCTACGACGCCGCGGGTGGGTCGCTGCTGGCTGGCGGCCTCGCTTATAGCGCGCTCTTCGCCATCGTCCCGCTGGCGTTGGTCGCCGCCGGCCTCACCGGCCTCCTCGTTTCAGATCCGGATACCCGAGCGCGCGTTGTCGAGACCATCGCCGGCGTGCTGCCGCCGTTGCGTGGGTTGCTCGAACTCGTGCTGGGCGAAGCCGCCCGATCCGCTGCCGCGATCTCCATCTTCGGGTCAGCCGCCCTTATCTGGGGAGGCAGCCGCTTCATCCTCGCATTCGAGACCGCGATGTCACGCGTTGCCGGAGGCCCCCGCTCGCGAGGGATGGTTCATCGCAACGCGATCGGCCTGCTGACGGCGATCCTGCTGGTGGTGACAGTCGTGCTCGGAGCGTTCCTTGCCGGCCTCGCGGCAATCCTGGACGAAGCCGTGGCCGGGAACGAGATCCTCGCCCTGTCGTTTGTAACGCGCCTGACCCTGGCCGTCCTGCCGCTCGCCATCGCGATCGCAGCCATGGTCCTCATCTACCGGTTCGTTCCCGAGTCGCGCCCGTCGTGGCGGGCAACCTGGATCCCGGCCATCACGATCGCACTGGTCCTGACGATCTTCGTCCGCATCTTCGTGTTCATCGCGCCGCGGCTCATCGGCGCGGCGGCCACGATCGGCACGCTGGCAACGGCCTTCGCGGCCCTGGCCTGGCTGGGCCTGACGTTCCAGGCGATTCTCATTGGGGCGGCGTGGACGGGCCAGCGCCACGAGCGCCTCGATCGAGAGCCGAGCGGAACCGCGACGAGCGACGCCGACCTGAACTGAGACAGGACGAAGAGCGACTCACGTCCATTGGGGCTACGGGTGCACGCTGGAACCGGAGCGGTCAGTCTCGGCTATTGCGCGCGCGCAGCCTCGGTTGTCGTGCGAGATCAGCCCTGCGGTGTACCGCAGCGTCGGCAGAAGCGAGCCGTCGCCGACAGCGAGATACCGCAGTTCCCGCACGACTGGATGGCCGCGATCGCGGGTGCAGACGGGGCGGGTTGGAGGATCTCCTGGCTCGAAGCCGCCCACATCGCCTCTGTCGAGTTGCGCGCCATCAACGCCGCCAGTGCATCAACCGGAGGTGGTAGCGGACTCGGCGCACCGCCGGTCGGGATGCCAGTCGGCCACCGAGGGCCGGTCGGCCATTGCGGCGCGGGACCGGCCGGGGTAGTCGGCGCAGGCCAGACCGGCTGGGCGACATGATCGGTCGGCACAGGCGGCTCGGGCGTCGTCACGGGCGCCGCCGGAGCATCGGGGGCTGTAGCGGGCGCCGCCACGGGCGCCGCCGCGGCGGGTTCGGAGGCCGGGCTGGCTTCGACGACTGCCAGTGGCATCGGCACGGCGAGCACCGGCTCAGACATAGCCTCGGGAGTCGGAAGCGGGAGCTCCGGAGCCACCAACTCCGGTGTGGGCACGCCTGCCGCCGCAGCCTGGGATTGATCCCCGGCCGCCTCGAGAACGGATGCCTCGGTGATCTCCGGCTCAGGGATCGGCGCACTGAATGCAGCTTCATACGCCGCGAGGGCGTCACCGGGCGTCGGGTCCCCAGCCCCCGACTCGACGGCCCCAACGTCATCTTCGGACATGGCCTCTGGCTCGACCGCAATGGCCTCATCGGCCGCAGTGGGCTCGGCAGCCATCGGCGCCGAATGACCGGCGGCCACGGGCACGACGGGCGCTTCGGTGGCAGCGACCGCCTGATCCTCGGCGATCGCTTCGGTCTGTGCCCACCACTCGACGGGGGCCGGGTCCGTTGGTGCATCGGCCGGCGCATCGGCGCGAACGGCGGCCACATCGGCGGCCATATCGGCGGCGAGGGCTGTGGCCGAGTCGTCGACGGCATCGGCACTTGCGTTCAGGGCAGCTTCGGATTCGTCCTGAATCGCCGCTGATTCAACGAACCCTTCGGGCCATGCAACTGCTGCGACAGGCGTGCTCGACAAGGCATCGTGATCGGCGAGGGCCGGCGCTTCGGCATGCACG
>JAYWFP010000245.1:0-3648 GCA_043778745.1 Chloroflexota bacterium | reverse complement strand
CCGATTTGACCGGACGCGCGACAGTGGGTTCCACCGCACAGCTCGAAGCTGTAGTCCTGGACGCGGATGGTCCGAACGGTCTCGCCGTACTTCTCATCGAAGAACGCGTCCGCGCCGGCATCGATCGCTTCCTGCATGCCCATGAACGCGATGGAGACGGGCCGATCCTCCCGGATGATGCGGCGAACCTCGTCCTCGATCGCCCGGCGCTCCTCGTCCGTGAGGGCGCGATCGGCTGGGTAGTCGAACCGAAGGTAGTCCGGTGTCACGAGCGAGCCAGCCTGCCGCGCGCGATCGCCGACGACGTTGCGGAGCGCACGATGGACCAGGTGCGTGCCGGTGTGATTACGCATCGTGTGGGCACGACGATCCGCGTCGACCGCGGCGACCACGACATCCCCCACGGCGATTCGACCTCGCAGCATGCCGCGATGCACGAACAGCCCTCCAACGGGCTTCTGGGTATCCTCGACCTCGAACAGTACCGTGCCATCGGCGCTTCGCAGGGCGCCACGGTCACCGACCTGTCCTCCACCCTCGGCGTAGAACGGCGACCGGTCGAGCACGATCTCGGCGGCAGCCGAGGCTTCGGTCCTGAGTTCTTCGTCACCCTTGGCCTCGAGGGTCTCGTATTCGATTCCGTCGCGAAGGATGGCGAGGACGCGCGCGCCCTCGCTCGTCGTGCCCTCGTAGCCAACGAAACTCGTGTCACCCGCTCGACCCTGGATCGCCTGGTACAGCGATGCAAGCTCGGCATGGCGCGCGAGTTCCGCCTTCTTGCCGGATCGGGACCGGTCCCGCTGCTCGGCGAGCGCGGCATCAAATCCAGCCCGGTCGACGCCGACCCCGTATTCCGCGGCGAGTTCGATCGTCAGGTCGATCGGAAATCCGAACGTGTCATGCAGCTTGAAGGCAACCTCGCCCGCGATCTTCGGCACGTCGGCGGGGAGATCCTCGGCTCGAAGACCCACCGTTCGATCATTCGCGGTCAGCGGGATCAGCGCGTCCTCGAGGATGACGGTACCGGCCTCGAGGGTCCTGATGAACTGGTTCTCCTCGCGGATGATGGAGCCGAGGACCTCGGCGCGGCGCTCCTCCAGATGCGGGTACGCGTCGGCCATCGTCTCGATGACCACGAGGGCCACATCGGCCATGAAGGGATCCGACCGGCCGAGCAGGCGGCCGTGGCGGATCGCGCGGCGCAGGATCCGCCGCAACACATAACCACGGCCCTCGTTGGAGGGCAGGACGCCGTCCGCGATCAGGAACGTTGCGGCGCGGGCATGATCGGCGATCACCTGATAGCTGAATCGTTCCGCCTCGAAGGCGTCGGGGTCATGGCCGAGCAGCTCGCGCAGGCGGGCGTGGATGGGCACGAACAGGTCCGTGTCGTAGTTGGACGGCACCTGCTGGATGACGCTCGCCAGGCGCTCCAGACCGAGCCCAGTATCAACGCCGGGAGCCGGGAGGGACGTCAGACTTCGATCGGGATGCAGTTCGTACTGCATGAACACGAGGTTCCAGATCTCGAGCCAGCGCGGGCAATGCTCCGAGTGATCGGGCGTGCAGAAATCGCCCTCGCTGAATTCGATGCCGCGGTCGTAGTGGATCTCCGAACATGGTCCGCTCGGGCCGATGTCGGCCATCCGCCACCAGTTCTTCTCGTCGCCGTTCGGGAAGTCACCCCAGCGGGCGATTCGCTCGGGCGGCAACCCGATTTCATCGCGCCAGATTCGGTACGCGTCCTCGTCGGTCGAATAGACCGTCGCCGCCAGGCGATCCGCGGGAATGCCGAGATCGCGGGTCAGGAACTCCCAGGCCCAGCGGATCGCCTCGGGCTTGAAGTAGTCCCCGAAGCTGAAGTTGCCAAGCATCTCGAACAGCGTGTGATGGCGAGGGGTCCGGCCGACCTCCTCGAAGTCGTTGTGCTTGCCGGCGACCCGGAGACAGCGCTGGTAGTCCACGGCGCGGCGGTAGCTGCGTCTCTCGGCACCGGTGAGTGCGTCCTTGAACTGGACCATCCCCGAGTTCGTGAACAGGAGCGTCTGGTCTCCCGCTGGGACGAGGCTGGCACCGGGCACAGCCGTGTGGCCGCGTTCGGCGAAGAACTCGACGAACCGTCGGCGGATCTCGGCGGCAGGCAGCGGCGTGATCCGCGGATCACGCTTCGGGGCGGGTGTCTCCATCGGCCGCAATGGTAGCCGAGCCAGACCTACCGGCTGCTCATGCCGCGCTGGGAGACGAGGTCCGTGGCGCCGGACCGTCAATCACTCGGCCGCTGCGTCGTGATCGGGAGGCTCGTCTGATGCTTCGTCGTCACGCTTGCGCAGGCGTTCCCAGACCGCGGATCCGGCGATCGCCGCACCCACGAAGGCGCCGATTGTGAGCCCTCGCAGGAACCGCCCGGACGTGGATGCTTTCGTCGGCTGCGCGGCGTGCTCGCCTTCGTGCGTCGTGGTTGCGTGACGAATGTCTTTCACGTCGGGTCCTCCGGTTCCTCGGCCACGTTGCGGGTAGCAAGGCCTCGACCGACGTCCGGGCGAAGCGCGTCAGGATCAGGATCGGTGCGTGCCGGTGCGTGCGCGCTTCGGAGGGACGCAGTCGAGAGGCCGATTGTCCTCGGCGGAGGCGTCGCCGCATCGCGTTCGGGTTGCGGCCCGAGAATCGCCACGATGGCCACGCCCGCGATGCCGATCCAGGCGAGGACCGATGCCATGATCACGTGGAAGTCACCGATCAGGATGAAGTCGATCCCGAGCCGCAACCCAAGGGCGTCGCCGGCCCAGGCGCCGAGGAACGCGGCAAGGATCATCCATGGCAGCCGCTGGCCCGCGCTCCCCCGGATCAGGACATAGATCGATACGTGGAGGATTCCCAGGATCAGCGCCAGGACGGGCGCCGGACCGAGACTCACGGTGTCGAGGCGGCCACCAGCTCGGGCGGTGGGCCCGAGATGCTCCGCTCCTGCCCTGGCACGGGAACCGCCATCCCTGGCACGGGAACCGCCATCCGGGTGATGCGTCCGCCACCGAGGCACACGTCCCCGTCGTACAGGACCGCGGCCTGGCGCGGCGCGATCGCCCAGACCGGCGTATCGGTCCGGACCGACCAGCGCCGGTCGCCCGATGGTGCGATCCATGCCGGTATGGGCGAGGCCCGGTGCCGAATCCGCACACCAGCACGGAACCGTCCGCTCGGCGCGGAATCGGCGACGAACCGGACGTCCTCGATTTCGAAGGATGTCGTCTCGAGGTCCTCCCGTCGTCCGAGCGTGATGGTGTTCGAGATCGGGTCGACGCGCGAGACGTAGCGCGGACTGCCGAGCGCGACGCCAAGGCCCTGCCGTTGTCCAGGCGTATAACCAGCCGCGCCGCCGTGCAACCCCACCTGGGTCCCGTCGGCATCCAGGATCGGGCCGGATTCGGGATTCCAGCCGGCCCGGCTGCGCAGGGCGCCGCGCACGTTGCCGTCTGGCACGAAGCAGATCCCCTGGCTCTCCGCCTTGTCCGCGGTGGCGAGACCCAGGCGGCGCGCCACGGCGCGTACTTCGGGCTTCGTGAGCTCACCCAATGGGAAGCGGGCGTCGCGCAGCTGATCCTGGCGAAGGCCGTACAGGAAGTACGTCTGGTCCTTGTCCTCATCGCGGGC
>JAYWFP010000244.1:0-3666 GCA_043778745.1 Chloroflexota bacterium | reverse complement strand
CGCTGCCCGTTGGCCTTCGATCGGTGCAAAGTCGACGAGCCACCCCTGTTCGATGTTGGCGCGGGCCATCAGGCTGCCTGCTGGCTGGCCGAAGGCGGGCGAGCGCTGCCGGTTTTGCCCACGAGCGCGGCCGCCGTCGCCGCTCCTTCCTGAAGTCCCGCCTCGTCGTCCGGCGAAAAGGTTCGAACACGATCCAGCCAGTGACCATGCCCAACGATGGACGGCGTGGATGACAAGGTTCGTGACCGTCGTGACCGTCGTGACCGTCGTGACCGGCCATTCTGCGACCCCCCCCGGCGCCCGGAGCGGCGGGCCCGTCGAGGGTACGGTCTACCATATGATCAAACGGACACCGTGATCCCGACCATGATCGGAAGGAAGCCATGGACCGCAATGCTGTCAGGTCGAACCGGGATTGGTGGCCCACCCAGCTCAACCTCGCGAAGCTCCACCACAACTCCCCCCTGTCCGATCCAATGGGAGGCGAATTCAACTACGCGGACGAGTTCAGGAAGACCGACCTAGGGGCGCTCAAGCAGGGCATTCTCGAGGTCATGACCACCTCACAGGACTGGTGGCCGGCCGACTTTGGCCACTATGGGCCGCTCTTCATACGCATGGCGTGGCACAGCGCCGGCACATATCGGATCAATGACGGCCGTGGCGGCGGATCCCGTGGCACGCAGCGGTTTGCGCCCCTCAATAGCTGGCCCGACAACGCCAACCTCGACAAGGCGCGCCGGCTGCTCTGGCCGGTCAAGCAGAAGTACGGCCGGACGATCTCGTGGGCCGACCTGATGGTTTTCGCCGGTAACTGCGCCCTCGAGTCTATGGGCTTCAGGACGTTTGGCTTCGGCGGCGGCCGCGAGGACGTGTGGGAGCCGGACGACACCGACTGGGGCCCGGAGGAAACCTGGCTCGCGGACGAGCGCTACAGCGGCGATCGAGAGCTGGCCAACCCGCTCGCGGCCGTCCAGATGGGCCTCATTTACGTCAACCCGGAGGGCCCCAACGGCAACCCGGATCCGGTGGCCGCCGCGCGGGACATCCGTGAGACGTTCGCGCGTATGGCGATGAACGACGAGGAGACCGTGGCGCTGATCGCCGGTGGGCACTCGTTCGGCAAGACCCATGGCGCGGGTCCCGCGACCCACGTCGGCCCCGAACCCGAAGCGGCCGCCTTCGAAGCCCAGGGGCTCGGATGGGCGAGCAGCTACGGCAGCGGCAAGGACGGCGACGCCATCACCAGCGGCCTCGAGGTCACCTGGACGACGACGCCGACGAAGTGGAGCAACAACTTCTTCCAGAACCTGTTCGGGTACGAGTGGGAGCTGACCAAGAGCCCCGCCGGTGCCCACCAGTGGATCCCAAAGGGCGGGGCCGGCGCCGATATGGTTCCGGACGCACACGACCCTTCAAGGCGCCAGGCGCCAAAAATGCTGACCACGGACCTCTCGCTCCGGTTCGACCCGGCCTACGAGAAGATCTCGCGACGTTTCTTCGAACACCCGGACGAGTTCGCCGACGCCTTCGCCCGGGCGTGGTTCAAGCTGACGCACCGCGACATGGGTCCCCGCTCGCGGTACCTCGGGCCGCTCGTTCCGACCGAGCCACTGATCTGGCAGGACCCCGTTCCGGCCGTCGACCACGAGCTGATCGGCGACCAGGAGATCGCCGCCCTTAAGGCCGTGATCCTGGCCTCCGGGTTGTCCGTCTCTCAGCTGGTCTCGACCGCCTGGGCATCCGCGGCCTCGTTCCGCGGCACCGACCGGCGCGGTGGGCCCAACGGGGCACGCATCCGCCTCGCCCCGCAGAAGGACTGGGCGGTGAACAACCCGTCCGAGCTGGCGAAGGTTGTGAAGGCGCTGGAACAGATCCAGTCGGACTTCAACTGTGGACAGGCCGGCGGGAAGCGCGTCTCACTTGCCGACCTGATCGTGGTAGGTGGGTGCGCCGCGGTCGAGCAGGCGGCGAAGCGTGCCGGTCACGACGTGAAGGTTTCCTTCGCGCCTGGCCGCACCGACGCCTCGCAGGAGCAGACCGACGCGGAGTCGTTCGCCGTGCTCGAGCCGCGGGCCGATGGATTTCGCAACTACATGGCGGCGGGCCAAGCCGCGCCGGCCGAGGCGTTGCTCGTCGATCGTGCGCAGCTCCTGACCCTCACCGGGCCCGAGATGACGGTCCTCGTCGGGGGTATGCGCGTGCTGGGCGCCAACGCCGGCGGGACGCCTGATGGTGTGTTCACCGATCGCCCCGGGACGCTCACCAACGACTTCTTCGTGAACCTTCTTGACATGGGCACGGAGTGGAAGGCGCGCACGGGCTCAGCGACCCACTTCGAAGGTCGCGACCGCGGGACGGGCGAACTGAAGTGGACCGGTACCCGTGCAGACCTCGTCTTCGGGTCCAATTCCGTGCTCCGGGCGTATGCGGAGGTTTATGGCAGCAGCGATGCAGGTGAACAATTCGTCCGTGACTTCGCGACGGCCTGGACCAAGGTCATGAACGTCGATCGCTTCGATCTGACCTGAGTTCGGACGAAGGTTGCCTGCGCCGCCTGACGCTCGGCAACGAGGGCACGGCCGGGGGAAGCGGAGCGGCCAACGGCGTTTGTTCAGTGCTCGGCCGAGGCATTCGGCGGGCCGGAGAACTTCCAGGTGCCGGCGTTGCCGCGGCGAGAACGAGCGAGCCGTGCCCGCCTGATGTGACCGTCGATCAGGCTCCGGCGGGTCCCATGGGTCCGGCGCGTCCAAGGGCCGCTCCGAGGAGCACGGCGTCTCGCCATGTTCGGCACAGGACGTCGACCAGCTCGAGGCGATCCACGGCCGCGACCAGGGCGGCGATGATCGCCGTCTCGTCAGCGAAGGTCGCGACCGCGACGATCCCGTCAGGCGAACTCCCGACGGCGATCGCACCGTGGCGTTCGAGGAGAACGGCGACCGGAACCGGGCCCTGGGCCGGCCCGAAGGCGGCTGCAACACGTCGCGCGAGGTCGTCGCTGCCCATGGCCCCGTAGGGAACAACCGGCAGGACCGGGAGGTGATGGGCCGTCTCTGGGAGGGCCAGCGGGTCCGGCGCGCTGCCGACGAGGGTGAGCGCCATCGAAGCCGGCAGGTGCGCGTGGACGACGGCCACGACGTCCGCGCGGACCCGGTAGATGGCCCGATGAATCGCGATGTCCGAGCTCGGCTTCGGTCCGGACAGGTCGAGGGTCGCCGTCGAATCCAGCGGTACGACGACCAGATCCTTCGGATCGAGCTCGTCTTTCCGCCGCCCGGTTGGCGTGGTCAGCAAGCTTGACCCGGACAGGCGTATCGAGAGGTTTCCCTCGCCCGCACTGATGAGCCCGCGCGATCCGAGCCGCCGTCCAGCGGCGCAGATCGCGGCGCGAAGGACGGCCTCGTCAATCGGCGGTTCCGCTGATCGGTCCATGGCCCGATGGTAGCGCCGCCACGGCTCGGTCGATGAGCCAGGTCAGGCCGCGAGCAGCGCCTCGTCGGCAACGGCGTCGACGACGTCCCACGTCGTGGCGCAGTCAGCGCACCGGAGCGAGTCCGGAACCGGCAGGTCGATGGCCATCGGGGTAGTGCAGCAGGGGCGTTCGATGAGGATCATGGGCACAGCCTCCGCGTACGGCGTGACAGCTTGCGTGGCACGATGCTTCCG
>JAYWFP010000243.1:0-3674 GCA_043778745.1 Chloroflexota bacterium | reverse complement strand
GGCCGCGGCGGACCCGCCAGGACGCCGGCATCCCTGCGTCCTCGACCCATGCTGCTAGCTCGGGCGCTTCGTCCAGTCGCACGACGAATTCGAGGTGGGTTCGTGCGCCGGCAATGCTCAGCGAGCCGTGCGCCAGGAACCGTCCCCGCAGATAGGCCATCCGGCAGTGCTCCGCTGATGCGGCCCAGTCGAATCGGCCCTCTGCCGCGGGTACGCCGCGGCGATCAAGACGGAGGGCGAGCCGCGCGAGGATCGGATCGCGCCTGGGCGCGGGTGTCGCGCCGGCGGAGGCTGGCGCGGGTGTCGCGCCGGCGGAGGCTGGACCCAACCCGAGGCCCCGCCTCTCAGCTGCGATGTCGCAGGTCCGCGATGGCTCGATCGAAGCGAGCTCAGCCCGCAACGCGGCCACGAGGTCACGATCGATCGAGGTCATGCGTGCGGCGCGGCCACGAGGCCACGATCGATCGAGGTCATTCGCGCGGCGCGATCCGTTGGTCCCGCTCGCCGTCAGGCCGACCTGGCCACGGGCGTCCGGCGACGTGCCGATAGCTCCTGCTCAGCGACACGGAGAACGGCCGCGGCGAGTCGCGCCGGATCATGGTGGTGGGCGTTGATGGCATCCACGACATTCTCGGTCACGAGGGCTGGCACGGGATCCACCGCCGGCGGCCAGCGGAGGCGCACGGACTCCGCGATCCAGTCATTCGGGACGCGCGCGTCGAAATGGTCATTGGCAAGCACCACATCGACGAGGCCGGGGCTGGTGTGGGCGATCAGGGCCTCGAGGTGATCCGCCAGGTCGTAGCCGGCCGTCTCGCCCGGCTGTGTCGCCACGTTGCAGATGTACATCCGGAGGGCCGTCGTTGCCAGGATCGCGGCCCGGATGTCCGGAACCAGGAGCACCGGGAGCAGGCTCGTGAACAGGCTGCCCGGGCCCATCACGACAACATCGGCTTCGGCAATCGCCGCGAGCGCGTCCGCCGATGGCGTCACGTCCGGCGGGGTGATCCAGACACGCTCGATCCCGGACGTCCGCATGACGTGCGACTGGCCCGAGACCACAACGCCGTTTCGGGTCCGAGCGTGCAGGTTGATCGGCGTCGGCGAGACGGGGAGCACCTGGCCGCGGACCGCAAGGACGCGATTCATCCGTCGGACGGCGGCCTCGAAGTCGCCGCCCTCGACGGCCGTCAGGGCGGCGATCAGGAGATTGCCGATGGCATGACCGCCGAGGCCACCGGGCTCGGTCTCGATCGATGCCCCATCGGAGGATTGCCCGCCGGGAAATCGATAGCCCAGGAAGTCACGCATCAGCGGTTCGGCGTCAGCAAGGGCGGCGATGCAGCTTCGGATATCTCCAACCGCTGGAATCCCGAGCTCCTCCCGGAGTGCGCCGGACGAACCACCGTCGTCCGCGACCGTGACGATGGCGGTGATGTTTCCGGTGTGCTCCTTCAGGCCGCGGAGGAGGGCCGACAGCCCGGTTCCCCCGCCGATCGCCACGATCTTCGGGCCCCGAGCGAGCAGCCGTTTCCGGTACAGCACCTCGCCCAGTGATTCATCCTGGTCCGTGGCTCGGAGTGGCTCGGTGACGGCCCGGATCAGCCTTGCGCCACCACTGGCAACGAGCGCGATGCCGAGCACGCCGACGATCAGGCCTCGAAGGGGATACGGCAGGAACTGGAGCGTGACCGCGTCGAGGATCCCGCCGGCCAGCCCGCCGGGGTGCACCGTTGCCGTGGCCTGCCGCACGACATGGGCGACGGCCAGCGCCAGCATGAACAGCCCGATGAAGACGACACCGAGCCAGCGCTTGATCCCGATCCCGGGTTGCAGCCACCGGCGGAGGTTCACGAACGCTCCAGCTCGCGATGGAATACGCCCACGGGGCCGTGGCCTTCGGCGCGGAGCCAGGTCGCGAGCTCCTCGGTAAGGACAATCGATCGATGCTGCCCGCCGGTACACCCGATGGCGATCGTGAGGCGGCTCTTGCCCTCTGCCTGGAACGCCGGGATGGTGAAGGCGAGCAGGGGCTTCAGCAGCGCCAGGAACTCCAACGTGGCCGGCTGCCCGAGGACGAAGTCTCGAACCGGCTCTGTCAGTCCGGAATGCTCGCGCAGCTCAGGGACGTAGTACGGGTTCTGCAGGAAACGGGCGTCGAACACGAGGTCGGATTCGAGCGGGACGCCGAACTTGAACCCGAAACTCAGCAACTGGATCGCCATGCGATCGGGCTCGAGGTCACCGAGCCGGGCGAACAGTCGCTCGCGCAGGTCACGAAGCGGCAGATCCGAGGTGTCGATCACGACGTCGGCCTCGGAACGAACAGCATCGAGCATCACGCGTTCGTCGGCGATGGCGGCAGCGACCCCGCGACTCTCGCCAAGCGGGTGGCGGTGTCGGGTCTCCGAGAAGCGCCGGATCAGGACCTCGTCGCGTGCCTCGAGGAAGAAGACCTGCGGGCGAATGCCACGACCCTCCAGGGCGCCACGCATGGCGCGGTACGCCGATTCGGCATCTCCGGCACGAACATCCAGGACAATCGCGACCCGCCCATAGCGAACCCGGTCCGTCGTCACGAGTTCGGCGAGGTTCGGCAGCAATTCGCCGGGCAGGTTGTCCACGACGATGTAATTCAGATCTTCGAAGAACTTCGCGGCCGCGGTCTTCCCGCCACCCGACAACCCGCTCAGGATCACGACGTGCGAAGCGTCCACCTCGGGCTCCGGACCACCGGACGGTGCCGGGGTATCGACGGGCATACGGTCAACCGGGTCCATGGCGGTCAGTCTACGCTGCGTCCGATGTCGCTCAGCGGCCGCTCCGGCGGATCACGATGACCGTGCCCTCGAACAGCACGTAGAGCGTGAGGCCGAGGACGACGGGGCTCACCAGATCACCGCCCGGCGTCGCTACCGCCGCGAAGATCGCGATGCCGAGGATGATCAACCGGCGGGATCGGGTGAGCCGTTCCGAGGTCACGATGCCCACCCGGGAGAGTCCCACGAGCAGAATCGGGAACTCCATGAGCAGGCCGAAGGCCAGGAACATCGTGCTGACGAAGTCGAAATACTCGCGAGCCGTCAGCAATGGCTTCAGGTCAGGCGTCTGAAAGGCCAACAGGAACGTCGCCGCGAACGGGAGGATGACGTAGGCGATGGACACGCCCATGACGAAGAACAGGAGTGCTGCTGGAATCCAGGGCAGGATGGAGCGGCGCTCGGATGCCGTCAGACCAGGGGCGATGAACCGCCAGACCTGCCACAGGATCACCGGCATCGCGATGATCACACCGGCCACGAGGGCAATCCTCATCCGGATCGCGAACGGATCACCGATGCCGTTGTAATAGAGGGTCAGGTCGTCGGGCAGCGGCGAGCTCAGGAACGAAATGATCTGCTCGCCGTAGACGAATCCGCCGACGGCTCCGATACCAATGCCGAGGAGTGACCAGGCAATCCGGTTGCGGAGTTCGGCAAGGTGGTCGACCAGCGACATCGCGAAGGCCGGCTCTGTCGAATCCGGGCCGGTAACCGAACGCGCAGGGGTCAGGCTCGGTCCGTCGGGATCGGCGACCGTCGTCTGCTCGTTGAACGTGTCGTCGAGCGGCGCCGAAGAGGGCGTTTCCGGATCATCGTCCATGCGGTGGTCGGTCGGGCGAGCGCCCGATCAGG
>JAYWFP010000242.1:0-3678 GCA_043778745.1 Chloroflexota bacterium | reverse complement strand
CGACGACCCGGGCTCGCTCGGCAGGCGCCGGACGGCTGACGGGCAGGGCGGGGCCGGCGTGACGACTGAACGTGTCGCGCCCGAAGTCCTCCTCGATGTCCGCGACCTCGTCGTGACCTTCGCCGGCCGGACGGGCGGCGTGGGCAGGTTGCGCGGACGACCGTCACGCGACGTCAAGGCCGTCCGTGGGGTCAGCCTCTCGATTCGACGCGGCCAGACGTTGGCCCTGGTCGGCGAATCCGGGTCCGGCAAGACGACCACGGGTCGGGCGATCATCCGCCTGACGCCGTCAACGTCGGGGTCGGTCACCTTCGACGGCATCGATGTGCGGGCCGCGGGCAAGGCCGAACTGCGACGCCTGCGGGAGCGGGTCCAGATCGTCTTCCAGGACCCGTATTCGAGCCTCAATCCGCGGATGACCGTCGAAGCGACGATTGCCGAGGTGCTGGCAGTCCATCAGATCGGGACCACTGCGGCCGAGCGGCGCGACCGTGTCGCGGGGCTCCTGGCGGACGTGGGCCTCGGCGTCGAGCACGCTGGACGGTACCCCCATGAATTATCCGGCGGCCAGCGCCAGCGGGTCGGCATTGCTCGCGCCCTGGCTATCGACCCCGAGTTGCTCATCCTTGACGAGCCCGTCAGTGCCCTCGATGTCTCCGTCCAGGCCCAGATCGTCAACCTGCTCGAGGATCTCCAGGAGGAGCGCGGCCTTGCCTACCTGTTCATCGCCCATGACCTCGCCGTCGTCCATCACATCGCCGACCACGTCGCGGTGATGTATCTCGGTGAAATCGTCGAGGAAGGACCGGTCGACGCCGTGTATGCCGATCCGCACCACCCGTACACGCGCGCCCTCCTTGCGTCGATCCCCGGCTCGCGTGAAGATGGCGCTCAGGCCCGGGGAGAGCTGCGGATGGACCTGGCAACCGGACCGGGCTGCCCATTTCGAAATCGCTGTGTGGCCCGGCACGATCGATGCGAGACCACTCCGCCGTACGTGCCGCTGGCGGACAGTCGATGGAGCCGGTGCTGGCTCGATGCGGAGGAGTCGTCATGAGTCGTTCGCCGGTCCACGTCAGGGCGGACCAGTTTCACCTGGCCTGGGATCCGATGGTCGAGCCCGTCGTCCGGGTCGCGAGCGGGGACGAAGTCTCGTTTGACGCCCTCGACGCTTCTGGCGGCCAGATCGGCGCGGATTCGACGGCCGCGGATCTCGCCACCCTCGACTTCTCCCGCGTCGACCAGGTCTGCGGCCCGGTGTTCGTCGAAGGTTCTGAGCCAGGCGACACGCTCGAGATCGAGCTTCTCGAATTCGTGCCCGGCCAGTGGGGTTGGACGGCCGCGATCCCCGGATTCGGGCTTCTGACCGAGGACTTCCCGGATCCCGCGCTGCGGATCACCCGCCTCACTGATGGCGATGCAGAGTTCCTGCCTGGCATCCGGATCCCTCTCGCGCCGTTCTGCGGGGAGCTCGGCCTCGCCCCGGCCGGTGCGCCTCGCTCGACCATCCCGCCAACCGAGCTCGGCGGGAATATGGACACCCGCCACCTGACCGCCGGGTCCGTGCTATGGCTGCCGGTTGCGGTCCCGGGGGCCCTGTTCAGCCTGGGCGACGGACACGCAGCCCAGGGCGATGGCGAGGTGTGCGGAACCGCGATCGAAACGTCGATGCACGCGCGGGTACGCGTGAAAGTCCGGCGCGATGTCCGGGTCACAGGACCCGAGTTCCGGACCGCGGGGCCGCTCGGTGTTTCGACCAACACCGCGGGCTGGCTGGCGGCCGACGGAATTGGCCCGGACCTGATGGTCGCCGCGCGTGATGCGGTCCGCCGGATGATCGACCGCCTGATCGCCGAGCACGCGTTGTCCGCGATCGACGCCTATTTGCTGATGAGTGTGGCTGGAGACCTTCGGATCAGCGAGATCGTGGACCAGCCGAACTGGATTGTTACCGCGTACTGTCCGCGCTCGATCTTTGGTTGACCGGCGGCCGAGCGCGGCGATCGGCGCATCCCGCTGGGGCGAGGCGCACGACCGGCTCGTGGAGACCCTCCGCCAGCTCATCCGCATCCCGTCGGTCAACCCACCGGACCCGGCCGGCCCGGAACTTGATGCGGCTCGGCGCATCAGCGCATGGCTCGCCGAAGCCGGGGTCCCGTCCACCGTCTATGAACCGGTCCCTGGCCGAGGTTCGGTGGTCGCGCGACTCCGGGGCGATGGAACGGGCGGCGAATCGCTCCTGCTGCTGTCACATCTCGATGTCGTCCCGGCACCCACCGACCAATGGACGCAGGATCCATTCGGCGGAGCCATCGTCGACGGGTACATCTACGGGCGCGGCGCCGTCGACATGAAGGATCTCGTGGCGATGGAGATCGAGGTCTTCCGGCTGCTCGCCGAGGAAGCCGTGGCCGCTGGGCACGATCCGGCCACCTCGGCGATCCCCGGCCTGCGCCGCGACGTCCTGCTGGCCGTGACCGCGGACGAGGAGGCCGGCGGTCACGACGGTGCCGTCTGGCTTGCCGATCACCATCCCGAACATCTACGGGCGGCCGGTGCGTTGAACGAATCGGGGGCGGTCAGCCTGGACGTTGGTGGGCGGCGCCTGTACCCGATCCAGGTGGCCGAGAAGGGTTACGCCGTCTACCGGATCACGGTGCGCGGGACATGGGGCCATGGCTCGATGCCCCGACCGGATAACGCCGCGGTTCTGGCCGCCGAGGCCATCACCAGGCTTTCGGTCCCCGGTGCCGCTCGTTTGACGGCGGTGATGCGCGACTTCTTCAACGGTGCGGCGGACGCCTTGGGCGGTGAAGCCGCCACCGTGCTCCGGGCAATCGCGGAAGGGGACACCGGACGAGCCGAGGCGGCCATCGACAGGCTGTGCGCTCCCGTGTACGCCAGGGCCGCACGAGCCCTCGTCCGCGACACCATCTCACCGAACATCGTCCATGCCGGAGTCAAATACAACGTCATCCCCGGGGAGGCCGTGATCGAGCTCGATTGCCGTCTGCTTCCGGGCACCGATGAACCGGCCATGCGGGCCGAAATCCTCGACCGGCTCGGCACGGATCTCGCGGCAAGCTGTCACATCGAACTCGTCACGGCGGCGCCTGCCGTCGAGGCACCGGCGGATTCGCCGCTGTACCGGGTCCTCGAGCAGGCGATTCGGGACCACGACCCGGATGGATATCCGATCCCGGTCATGGCCCCGTTCTCGACGGACAACAAGACCCTGGCCCGTCTCGGGGTCCCTGCGTATGGGTTCTCACCCCTGAAACTCGATCCGGGTGAGGCGTATCTCGAGCGCTACCACGGGGTCGATGAGCGAGTCGGCCTCGATGCCCTGCGGTGGGGCCTGCCGGTTCTGTACGACGCGGTTCGGCGGTTCTGCGGCTGACCGAACGACCGGGTGCCCAGATTGGACCGTTGCCGGGACGGCATTCGGGTCAGGCGGGTACAACGCTGCGGGCACCGCAGCGTCGAGCGGATGGACCTCGGGGGCAACGGAACGCCGCGCCCCCGAGGCTCACAACCGCCTGGTCAGTCCCCGTCCGCGCGTCGGCCGAAAACCCCTCGCCGGATGAGGACCAGTTTTCGCGCGAGGCGCATCCGGCGCGGCAGAAGCAGGACGCCAACGGCCACCGCAGCCATCAGGCCGATGAGCACGGGGGCCGC
>JAYWFP010000241.1:0-3681 GCA_043778745.1 Chloroflexota bacterium | reverse complement strand
GCGGCGGCGACGGACCAGATGACCGTGCTCAACCGGAATGCCGCCGAGGTATTCACGGAGTACGGCGTGCGAGCCGCGACCGACGTGACCGGCTTTGGATTGCTCGGCCACGGCCTCGAGATGGCGCGTGGCTCGGGAACGCGATTTGTGTTCGACTCCGCAGCGCTTCCGGCACTCGACGGCGCGCTCGAGCTGGCGCGGGCGGGCGTTGAGACCGGCGGCGCCGCCCACAATCGGCGGTTCGTCGCGCCCGCGCTCACGCTGGCGATGGGTGTCGGGGCGGACCTCGTCGCCCTCGCCCATGACCCGCAGACATCGGGCGGCCTGCTGGCCGCGGTTTCGGCCGACAAACTCGATGCGGTCGTCGCCGGCCTGGAGGCGCGCGGCGTTCCAAGCTGGCTCGTCGGTCAGGTTGAGGCGGCAGGCGTGGCCGGGCCAGGTGTCGTTCTGGCCTGAACGGCCGGATTGCTCAGCCGAGCCCCGGCGATGCACGCCGATCGTCGATCTTGTCCCAGTCCGGAACCAGTTGGCGCTGCCCGCAGGTCAGCGTCGAGCCCCCTCGCGCATGACCTGCATCGTCGGCTCCGGCGGCAGGCCGTCGGTGGCGCTATCGAAGTGGGAGCGCCCGGCTCGGGCCGGAAGAAGGCGCCGGTCACGAGGCCTACCCCCGAAGGCCGCGACCCCGAGATTGGCGGACGGGTTCCGGCGCGAACGAACGAGGTCAGGACTTGGTGACAGCCCGGATCTGAACAAGGAGGCCATCAAGCGCCTGTTCCTTGATGTCCTGCGGCCATCCATCGACGAAACTGGGTGGGACCATGCGACCTGCAACGACCCGAATGGCCCCGTCTCCGCCGATCGTGCGGTAGATCTCCTTTGAGTCGAGCGCCTGGTACTCCGAAGGGAGGGGAGCCCCACCAGCCCGCAAATAGTAGGTCGCCCAACTATCCAAGAACATCAGCGCAGGGTCCTTTGGGATGGATCGCGTGGCCTCAGCGAATAGCCCCTCCGGATAGTCAGCGTCTCCCATGCTGATCACGAACTCGACATGCAAGTAGCCATCGACCCCCAGAGCCGGAACGCCCTTGAGAACCTCTTCGACCTTGATCAGGGCGACTGCATGCCAAGTTGGCGCCTCGCCCGGCAGTGAATAAGACGGGCCCCGCTCAAGGCCGAAATACTGGCCAATCAAGACCAGTTCGCTGCCAGCCACAGCGCTGGCCATAGAGTCGAACCTGGCCGGGAATTCTGGGGTTGTGGACAGGAGCGCCCACATCATGTCCGGCGGAAAGTACAGATCGTCGGGCGCGGAGTGCGCTGTAGGTTCCGCCGGGGAATCTATCGATGAAGCTGCGCCCCCTGCGGAGCATCCGCTCAGCATGGCACCTAGCAATCCAAAGAGCACCAAGACTCGGGCGACGCGGAGACGGACGATCGCATGATCCACGAGCATCATTCCGATCAGTAGTGCAGGTTGATGCGAGTGTATTCCTCGCTTGTTGGATTCTCCACGGTTGGAACTGGTGTCGAACTCGACGGCGGTGCTCCTGTCCGCATGCAGGGAACCGGAGAGGTTGACCGATGTCTGAGCCCTACGGTGTGGCCCGATTCATGGCATCCAATGAAGTTGTACTTTGCAGTTGAGTTGACCTTGTTGGCCGCCGTTTCCCATGTATTCCACACGATGTATTGAGGGCTACACCAGCGCGTGTGATTCGCCTCGCTCCCGCCATATTGACCGCCATATGGCCCTTGTGGCGCACACCGGGTCCAAGCGTAGGCATCGATATCCGAGTGATACTCCTGCACCACAATGACATCCCACGGGTAGAGGGTCGAGACGTTTAGGTCGCTGTTCCCGCCATAGGTCACAAACCCACGCGTCGTCGCGTCTGCGCGCGCCGTTGAGAGGCCCGAGAGCGTGTAGTGGTGCGCGGCGTCATTCGCAATGCACTGACTGGCGACTGTGGTGTCGCAGTGGGAACCGACCGCCCAATTCGAACCGAAATAGGCATCGTGATACGCAATCGCATTTGGGACGGTGACCAGAGCCACCAGCACGACCAAGACAGTCACTACGACTGGTCGTCGTGAGTTTCGTAGCTGCATATCAACCCCCGCCGGCGCATTCCCTACGCGCGGGCGTTGATCCTGTACTCCCCCCCTGAATGTCAAGGGCGGATTCGAAGAAGAAGGTCGTTGGTTGGACCGCTCCATCGCACGACTTCTACGACCCGAAGTGGGCGGCGCGGTCGATGTCGACAACCGTCGCGGCGGCCAAATCGACCGCGGGCCAGGTGGAGAACGGGATCGTGGTGGCATGAAGTTCCGGGAGAGATCGCGGAGCGACCTCTCGCAGCGTCCCAGGACGGCGCATGTGCCCGTCCGCGCGGCATCCGCAAAGAGGGCCATCAGCAACGGCTGCACCAGCCCCGGTGCACCTAACGCTCGCGGCCGTCGCGGAGGCGGGTGCAGCGGGGCCGCCCATCGTCCTCGCCCATGACCCGCAGACATCGGGCGGCCTGCTGGCCGCGGTTTCGGCCGACAAACTCGATGCGGTCGTCGCCGGCCTGGAGGCGCGCGGCGTCCCGAGTTGGCTCGTCGGCCAGGTTGAGGCGGCGGGCGTGGCCGGGCCGGGTGTGGTCCTGGCCTGAGGCACGTCCCTCAGGCGGGCTTCGGGACTCCGGGCAGCGTCACGGTCACGCGGGCGCCGGACGGGGCCAGGTTCTCCGCGACGGCATCACCACCGTGGGCCCGAGCGAGCGCCCTGACGATTGACAGCCCGAGGCCCGTTCCGGGACCCGTTCGTGCGGGATCAGCCCGATAGAACCGATCGAACACCCGCTCCAGGGAGCCCGGCGGGAACCCGGGGCCATCGTCGCTCACCCGGAAAGCCACCGATCCATCAGCGGCACGACGTGCCTCGACGAGGATGTGGCCGCCGGCCGGCACGACCGACAGGGCGTTTTCGATGAGGTTGCCGAGGACCCGCTCGATTGCCGCCCGATCGGCGACAAGGGTGATTCCCGGATCCGCGTCGGCCCGGAGATCGATCGCTGGACCTGAGGCGCGTGGACTGAACCGTGCGACCGCGTCCATCACGAGCACTGCCGGATCGATCGATCCCGGCCGCAGGGTGAGGCCCGCCGTGCCGGCTTCGTCAACGGATCGCAGGTCCTCGATGAGGGCCTCCATCCGGGACGCCTCTTGGGCAATCGCCGCGGCTGCGCGCGGGATGCCGGACCCGCTCGCGGTGCCATCCCGAAGCGCCTCCGCGAACCCGGAAACCACGGTCAGCGGCGTCTTGAGATCGTGCCGGATGTTCGCCAGCAACTCCCGCTCCTCGCGTCGGACAGAATCGAGCGCCGCCGTCATCTCGTTGAAGCGTTCGGTCAGGTCGCGCACTTCACGCGGCCCTTCGGGCGTGACGGGCTCGGCGGACGCGCCCGCGACCGGAAGGGCCGAGGTGGCATCGGCCAGGCGACGAAGGGGTCGCGTGATCGAGCGGGAGAGGAACCAGGCGATCGGCGCGACGATGATCCCGATGACGATGGCCACGGCCGGCAGGACGCGCAGGAGATCCCGTAACGCGAGAGCACCCGAGTTGTCGGGCGCCGTGAGGACCAGGAGGATGCGCCCGATCGCGTTGCCCTCCCGTCGAAGGACCGTCCCGGAGTAGAT
>JAYWFP010000240.1:0-8710 GCA_043778745.1 Chloroflexota bacterium | reverse complement strand
ATCGACCGCGGTGCGTTGGCGCACCGCGGAACGGGCGGGTCTGTGGATCGTCGATGCCCCGGCGGTGGATAACTCACGACTCCCGGTTGAGCCCTGGGGTCGGCGGGGCTGACAAGGTCCGGCTGGCCGTGGGCGGGACGGGACAACCAACCGGCGCCTCCGAGGGCTGTCCACCGTCCGTGCCGACCGGTCCCGTGCAAGGGCACCGGATCGCCTCGCCGGTCAACGCCGACCGCTCGGTCGTACACCGACCGTTTGATCGTGGCTGAACGCGGCAATCCACGCTGTCCACACCATGATGATGACGGTGACGGTATCTCTCGAATGAACGAAGATACACATTCAACCCGACCCGTCCGGGGCGGCCCGCGGACTCCGGCGTGTGGACCCTTCCAGCCCGAAGAGCCGTGGGTGATCGAACCGCCCGCTCAGGACGGCCGACCGCTACCATCTGTCCGATAGACCCCGATCAACGCCCGTTTCGTCTGGAGTGGACCCGACGTGAAGCTTTCGGTCATGCAGGAGAACCTGGCCCGCGGCCTGTCCGTGGTCAGCCGCGCCGTGTCGGCTCGAAGCACGCTGCCCGTTCTGGCCAACGTCCTGCTCCGGACGGAGGACGCCGGTCTCAAGTTGACGGCGACGAACCTGGAGATCGGCATCACCTACTGGGTACCCGGGAAGATCGAGTCGGACGGCGCAACAACCGTTCCCGCCAAGCTCCTCACGGATCTCGTGAACTCCCTCCAGGGCGGCGACCGGATCGACCTCGAGCTCGGCGCGGGCGAGACCCTCGACCTTCGATGCGGACGCTTCGAATCCCATCTCAAAGGCATCGACGCGGAGGAGTTCCCGGCCATCCAGACCACCGGCGAGCGCCCGACCACGCGGATTGCCCAGAACGTTCTCAAGCGAGCCCTCGAGGAGGTCGCTTTTGCCGCGGCCAGCGATGAGGCACGACCGATTCTGACCGGTGTCCTGTGCCGGTTCGAAGGCGACAAGGTCACGCTCGCCGCCGCCGACAATTACCGGATCGCCGTCAAGACGATCCCGGTCCTCGATTCGGTCGCCGAGACGAGTGTCGTCGTGCCGGCTCGCGCCCTGACGGAGCTCATGCGCGTCCTGTCCGACAGCGACACACCGGTCGAGATCGTGCTGGCCCAGGCGCGCAACCAGATCCTGTTCCATCTCGAGGGCGTCGACCTCGTGAGTCGCCTTATCGACGGGCAGTTCCCCAACTATCAGTCGGTCATGCCGCAGGCCCACACGACTCGAGCAATCCTGGACCGTGAAGAGCTGCTCCGGGCGGTTCGTCCGGCAGCGCTCATCGCCCATGAATCGGCCAACATCGTGAAGCTCCAGATCGGGGGCGACGGCGAACCCGGGATCACGGTCAGCGCGAACGCGGAGATCGGCGATCACGTCGGCCAGGTCGAAGCGAGCGTCGAGGGTGACGGGACGACGATCGCGTTCAATGCCAAGTACCTCGCGGACGTCCTGACCAACGTCACGGCCGAACAGTTCGCCCTCGAGCTCCAGGGCCCGTTGGCGCCGGGCGTGTTCAAGCCCATCGGCGACGACGACTACGTCCACGTGGTCATGCCGGTCCGCACGACCTCCTAGAGGCCGTCACGCTCTCGTTCGTTCGGCTGACCGATCTGCGCGGATACGCGAGCCTCAGCGCCCGGTTCGGCGGTGGCCCTCAGCTCGTCTGGGGACCCAACGCTGCGGGCAAGACGAGCCTGCTCGAGGCGATCGTTCTCCTGGCCTGGGGCCATTCTCATCGGACCAGCACGGACGCGGAGCTGATCCGCTGGGGCGCGGATGTCACCCGGATCGAGGGCATCGTCGGAACGGATGAAGTCGACCTCACGCTCGTGCGGCCCGGCAGCGCCCAGGCAACGGCCGGATCGCGCAAACGGATCCGCGTCAACGGCATCCCGCGCCGTGCGGCCTCCCTCAGCGGTGCCCTCAGGGTGGTGATGTTCGCGCCAGAGGAGATGCTCCTGGTCGCCGGTTCTCCCTCGTTGCGACGGGCGGCGCTTGATCGGATCGCCATCGGGCGGTTCCCGGCCTATGGCGCGGCCCTGTCGACCTACACGCGGGCGCTCCAGCAACGCAACGGACTGCTGCGCGCGATACGCGACGAGACGGCCGAACGATCCCAGCTCCGTTACTGGGACAAGCCGTTCCTTGACGCAGGCGGCGAGGTCATGGACATGCGTTTCGAGGTGCTCAGGGAACTCGGCGCGCCGTTCGCGGCGGCCCATGCGGAGATCGCCCCCGAGGAGGCGTCCCGCGCCGCGCTCGGGCTTCGTTACGAGACCAACGCCCCCATCCGGGCCGGCGAGGGTCCACGTGAGGCGCTCGAGCGACGACTGGCCGAGACCGCGGACAAGGAGGCATGGAACGGCACCACGCTCGTCGGACCGCACCGCGATGACCTGTCATTCGTGCTCGGCGAGCGGGACCTGGCCGGGTTCGCGTCCCGAGGCCAGCAACGAACGGCCATCCTCGCCTTCAAGCTCGCCGAACTCGACCTCCTGACGGCGATCGACGGCCGCCCCCCGCTGCTCCTGCTCGACGACGTCTTTTCCGAGCTGGATCCGGAGCGGCGCGCGCACCTCGTCCGGCGGATCGCCTCGCTGCCCCAGGCCTTCGTCACCACCACGACGCTCGACGACCTCGACGCGGGACTGCTGGAGATTGCCGATACCTGGCGTGTCGACGCGAACGTGAACGCGACCTTCGAGGCGCCCGGCAGCTCGGGGCCGGGCGCTGCAACGCTCGTTGGGCCGAGCCGGGTCAGCGCCCCGTGACCGAGGAGCGCGAGCGCCGTCGACGCCGCCCGATGTCTCGCATCGGTGACCTGATTCCGGCGGCGGCGGCGCAACTGGGCCTGGCCGACGAGTTGCGCCGCGCAAGGATGGTCGCCACCTTCGATGTTCTGGTGGCCGAACGCGCGCCGGCGGCGCACGGCGCTTGTCGGGCCGTCCGCATCGACGGCCCGGTGCTGATCGTCGAGGCCGACGCGCCGATCGTGGCGCAGGAGCTCCGGCTTCGGTCCATCACCCTCGTCGCTGCCTTCCGGGCGGCTCCCGCCGGCGCGGAGGTCTCCGAGATGCGCGTCACGATCCGTTCCCACGACCCGTCTCGGTGAGGCCGGAACCGATCGTTCGCGTGCGATAATCCCCGCCCGGCCAACCGCCATCACATTCCGGCAGAGGCTTGCATGGCCCCCCGAATTCAGATGAAGCTCGGCATTCTTGCCGACCAGGATCGCCACCCGGATTCGCCGGACACGGCTGTCGTCGTCGAGCCGACCGTCGGCTCCCGCGCACGATCCAAGGGCCAGCTCTACCTGCTGGTGACGTCGATGGTGCCCGGGCCCAAGGCTCGAGAGGCGACGAAACTCGTCGCCGATGTCATTCGCCACGAGTATTACTACGACGAGTCCGCCGGGATCCGGGTGTGCCTGATCAAGGCGATTCTGGCCGCCAACAAGCGCCTCGCGCATGCCCGCGAGCGGAGCGCCCTGGGGTCCCGCGAATCGGCTGGGGCCGGCGCGGCCGCGCCGATCGGCGTCGCCATCGCCGTCGTCAGGGACCATGAGCTGTACGTTGCCACCGTGGGCCCCGCGGAAGCCTACCTGAGCCGCGGCGCCCGCCTCAGCACCCTTCCAGACCCGGATCGCCAGCGCGGGCTGCCGACGGCCGATCTGGAGCCGGACGTCTGGCGCGGTGAAATCGGCATCGGGGACCAGCTGGTTCTCGTCTCACCGAACCTCATGCAGCGACTCGGCGCCGACGAGCTCAAGGACGCGCTTGTCACACTCCATCCACAGCCCGCGATCGAACACCTCACGAAGCGGTTTGCCGAGGTTGGGGGCGTCGGCAGCGACGGAGGCCTCGTCCTCGAGGTCGCCGAGCTGTCGGCGGTTCGATCTGGCCGCACGCTCGTCGCAGTGAAGCCCCCCGAGCCCCTGGCCGGCCTTCCGAATCGATCGCCGATCCCCCTGGCCGACACGGTCAGCGGCGGCGTTGCCGCTGCCCAGGCCGCTGCCCGCCGGGTTCGATCAGCCGCCGGCGGCGCGCTGGGCCGGCTCATTGGACGGGTTCAGGACGCGATGCCGACACGATCCCGCAGGCCCCGGCGGGTCACGCCGATGGGCACGCGCCGCGAGACCCAGCGCCGAGCCGCGGTTGCGGTCCTCGTGCTGGTGGGTGTGACCGGTTCGCTCGGGCTGGCCGTCTCCCTGCTCGGTGCCCGCCCGGCGCCGGGCCCCGCCATCGCTTCGGCCGAGATCGGCCAGCAGGCACTGGACCAGGCGCGCAAGAACCTCGACCGTGTCTTCGGGCCCGGCGTGAACCTCGTTGCCAACGACCCGAAGACCGCCGAAAAGCTCCTGGCCGATGCCGTCGACCAACTCGACATCGCAACATCAGCAGGCATCGCGGCTGGCGTGACCGCGCCCCTCCGGACCAGGGCTGTGGCCGGCCTGGATCAGCTGTACGGAGTCGTCGAGGTGACGCTGATCGACACCTTCACCTTCCCGGACGATGTCGGCGTGAACCTCACGAACCTCGTCCGCGGCCCGGACGGGGCCCCCTACGTGCTCGATCCCAAGACCGCATCCGTGTATCGGATCAACCTGACGGACCTCACGGCTGCCGCCATCTTCCGGGAGGGAACCAAGGCCGCCGGCTCGACCGAGGCCGCGCCGCGGCTGATGTCCGCTGGCGGGCCCGATGTGCTCATCCTGGACGCCAAGAACGTCCTGTGGCGGTGGCGTCCGGCCGACGCCA
Source organism: Chloroflexota bacterium (assembly GCA_043778745.1). Taxonomy (GTDB): domain Bacteria; phylum Chloroflexota; class Limnocylindria; order Limnocylindrales; family CSP1-4; genus UBA5189. Next base: position 3,908 of record JAYWFP010000240.1, on the reverse strand, counting down.
CAGGCAAGGGCACCGTCACCCGGGTCAAGGTTCCGGGCGCGGCCGAGTGGGGCGACGACCTGCTCGCGCTGGGCACCTTTGTGCGGGACGCATCGGCGGGCCTCTATAACCTCTACATCGTGGATCCATCCGAACAGGAGATCCTGGCCTACGCGCCGGCAGCGGACGGGAGCAGCTTCCCGGGGGCGCCGAGCAAGCGACTCACAACCCCCCGAGCGGTCACCGGCGTGACCAGCCTGTTCATCGACGGAGATATCTGGATCGCCGACTCGGGAGCGATCCTGCGGGTGGTGGGCGGCACGACGGGCGGTTGGGCGGCAGCAACCCTTCCGGACGGCAAGCTCCGATCGACGCCGTCGTTCAGCGCCGCCATGTCAGGCTCGGAGCGCAGGACCGGCCGAATCTACGGGTACGACCTTCCGAACGCGCGTCTCATCGCCTTCTCGAAGGCAAAGGGCGTCTACCTCGAGCAGTACCGCCTGGCCGACGGCAGCAAGGCATGGGAAGACGCCCGCGGCTGGTATGTGGAGCCGGGAATTGCCGATGCGCCGGATGCGGTCGTCTGGATCACCGCGACGGGGTTGCATCGGGCCGTGCTCGAATCGGCGACGAGCGAACTCGCTCCGTCCGCGTCGCCCGGTGGATCCGGCAGCCTGATTCCGGCCTCGTCCGCGTCACCCGCACCGTAGGGCCCGCGCGCGACCACGCCAGGCGGCCACACCGGCCAGGACGGGGCAGTGGATAATCCCGCCATGGGTCGTCTCATCGAGATGGTGGTTGAAAGCGTGCGGGTCCACATGCTGTCGAACCGCCACGTGGTCATCCTCAAGGATGTCGAAGGAGATCGCTACCTCCCGATCTGGATCGGGGCGTGGGAAGCGAGCGCGATCGCGATGAAGCTCCAGGGTCTCGACACAGAGCGCCCGATCACCCACGATCTGTTTGCCGCCACGCTCAAGGCGCTCGGGGCGCGAATCGACCGGATCGTGATCGGTGACCTTTCTGAGGAGACATATCACGCCCGGCTGATCCTCGAGGTCGACGGGCGGACGATCGAGCTCGACGCGCGACCGTCCGACTGCGTCGCGTTGGCGGTTCGAACTCAGACCCGGATCCTCGTCGCCGAGGAGGTGCTCGATCGTGCCGCCCTGGCCGCCGATCCGGACGCGGATGACGACACCGAACCCTCGGGCGCGGGTGGCCCGGAACGGCGGCGGACCGGTCTCGATCGGGACTCCCGCGCCGACGTACCCGCCGAATCCCTCGGCGAAGCCGTCGTCGACGAGCGGCTCGGGATGTTCCGGGACTTCATCAACTCGCTGGACAAGGACCCGGGCAAGAGCTAGTCCCGGGGGAGGATCTCCGCGCCTCGCCCGAGCGCGCGGTCCCGCCCGATCCACATCCGGATGCGCAGGGACCAGAAGTCGCGAATTGCCTGGAAGACCACCTGGGGTTGAGCGCCGGTCGGGGTCCCGGCCAGGCGCGGATAGTGCGGAACGCCGACCTCGACCACGGTCCGCCCGGCCGCCCGCAACTTGATCAACAGCTCGGCCGAGAAGAAGGCCCCTTCGGATTCGACGCCGACGCCCTTGAGGATGTCGCGCCGGACTACCTTGCACGCGCAGTCGACGTCGGTGACCCGGAGCGCAAAGAACGTCCGGTTTGCGAGTCGATAGGCGCGCGCATACAGCGTCCGGATCAACGGATCCGCCCGTTTGATCCGGAACCCGACCACCGCGTCGACCCCGCCCTCCTGGAACCGCGCCGTGAGCCGGCCCAGGTCAGCGACTCGGAACTGGCGGTCGCCATCGGTGAACGCGATGAGATCGTGGCGCGATGCGCCGAACCCGGATCGAAGGGCCGCCCCATACCCACGATTCCGAGGGTGGTGCACCACCCGTACCCGCCCGTCGGCTGCGGCGAGCTCGTCGGCGATCCCAGGGGTGGCGTCCCGCGATCCGTCGTCCACGATGATGATCTCGAACGTATCCGCGAGTGCGGGAAGGGCGGCCAGGGCCTCATCGACGAGGCCGCGGAGATTGGCCTCCTCGTTGTGGGCCGGGAAGAAGTACGACAGCGCGGCAACGCGCCGGGGCTCACTCAACCGCCGGCTCCCCGGGGGCCGAGGACGCGGTACAGGTTGGTCGTGGTCGGTCCCCCGATCGGCGCCAGGTCGAACAGGTTTCTGACCTTCCGTAGGTCGTAGCCGTTGGCCCGAATGACGTATACGGGCCGGCTGCCCAGGAATCGTGCGATCACGTCGGTGGCCTCTCCATAGTCCAGGTCCAGGCGCGTGCGATCGTCGATGACCGTAACGTCGGGGCGTTGATGATCGACGAACTGGGCGTACCAGAGCACGGTGGATGTACTCCACCAGCTGACGATGACGGCACCGGGCTCGACGTCCGCCAACACGGCGTTGACCCACTGCCGCGCCGCCGTATCGTGGCTGGAATCGGCAAGCTTTGCTCGCACGTGGAAGGCGGCCACGGTCGGGACCACCAGGAGACCCGCGAGGGACACGGCGAGCAGGGCGGCTGCAAGCCTTGCCGGATGCCACCAACCGGGCGCGTCGGGCTGGCCAGTCCCGCCGATTTCCCCGCCTCCCTCGTCCTCGAGGTCCGCTGGAGCGCCCGCGACCTGCTCGACGATGACCCCGGCCAGGATGGCGAGCCATGTCCACGCCCAGAACGACGGCCCGAGGTAGTAGCGACTGATGTCGGCGTTCGCATACGAGGCGTTGAACAGCAGCGTGATCGCCATCGCCGAGCCGGTCAGGAGTGCGTATCGCCAGTGACGAACCGCTGTCGCCACGAACCCGACCGGGATGAGCGGCGTCAGGTACCCGAATTCGGCCGACGCGAACCGCGTCAGGTCGGCGACCTTGCGCGGCAGCTCGCCGAGGGGGTCGACGACGGATCCTCGGAATTGCTCTGCCAATGCGACGTACCAGAAGCCGGCCCACGTGTCCGGCGTCCCGTACACGAGCGGAGCGCGGAACGGGCCGGCGCGAAGCGGTAGCTCGAGGTAGACCGCGACGACCGTCCCCGCGAGCGCGAGCGCGCAGGTGGCCATGAGGCGGGGTCGGAGGAGGATTCCGGGCGCGACGCTCAGGACGAACAGGCCGACCGGCACCGCTAGGAGGAGGGTCAGCGAATGATTGCCGACCGACAGGCCGAAGACGACGCTCGCGGCGATCAGCCATCGATCGGCTGTTGGGCGGGCCGACCTTCGCGCCTGCTCCCAGCGCACCAGGAGCACGAACAGGGCTGCGACGAGGGCGAGATGAAGCGTATGGGGATCCGCGTGGGTGGCGATTCGCCAGGTCGCGTGGCCGAGGGCAACGGCCAAACCGGCGGCCATCCCGATCGCGACGCGCCCCGTCAGGCGGGCCACGAGATGAACAGTCGTTGCGCCGGCGACGGCCACGCACAGGAGGGATAGCACGTTCATCCGGAATGCCGGCTCACCCAGGGGCGTCAGGAGGATGTTGGTGATCCAGCCCAGCAGCACGTACGTGGGATAGCCCGTGGGGTGCGCCGTGCCCATGATGGGGAGAATCGTCTGGAACTCGCCCGTATCCCAATAGGCGACCCCCGGAAGCAGGCCCGGGCGGATCACCACCAGGACGATCCCGCCGACGAGCAGCGGGCCGAGGATCGCGAACCAGCGTCCAATCCGGCCGGCACCGGTCGCGATCGACCCCATCGCACTCACCATCCGAGCAGATTGCCCCAGGTCATGCCCCAGAAGTTGATCGCGACCGAGAGGCCCACCAGCCACATCGCCACGAGCCCGACACCGCCCCGGCGCGAGATCCCAAGGGCTACCAGCGGGAGGGCAAAGACCACGAAGTCGTTGCTGAAGCGGTACCCGAACTGGACCCAGCCCTGGCTGAAATGCATGAG